>JBILUB010000085.1:0-8885 GCA_044371245.1 Opitutaceae bacterium | reverse complement strand
TACCAGCGGAGAAATGTCTACGGCGCCGCGCTCTCCTATGCGCCGCGTCTGCCCGAGCCCCTCTGGCAGGCGGTGTGGTGCCACGGGCTCGGGCCCGACGGGCCTTTGCGGCGTGAGTTTGGGCTGCCCCCGGGCGCCCACGCCTTGGAAATGCTCATCACGACTCGCACCGCCGGCCGCGACGACACATGGCTGTTCTCTCCTTCCTGCACCAAGTAAAGCGAGCCTCCCCCGGCGGCTTCGCGCTTTTCCGTATCGGCCTCGGGCTTTGGCTCGCGTGGCACTTCGCCGCGCTCGCGCCGTGGGCTCCGGAGGTATTTTCCGCCGCGGGCACCTTGCCCGTTCCGACGCTCAATCCGACCCACGGCCTGCTGCCCAATCCGCTCGCCTGGTTCGGCGCGCCCTGGGTCTCGGTGGCGTGGTGTCTGCTCGGCGCGGGACTCGCGTTGCTGCTCGCGGTCGGCTGGCGTCGCGTGCCAGTCGCGCTCGCGCTCTGGTTTGTCTGGGCCGCGCTCTTCAACCGCAACGTGCTCACGTCGAACCCCTCGATTCCCTACGTCGGGCTCGTGCTGCTGCTGGTCGCGCTCGTGCCCGACGGGGAGCCGTGGCGCTGGCGCGGGCGCGCGGTGGCTCCGCGGGACTGGGCCCTGCCCGCTGGCGTGTTTTTCACCGCCTGGGCGCTCACGGCCCTGGGCTACACTTTCAGCGGCTTGGTGAAGCTGCAAAGTCCGAGCTGGCTCGATGGCACCGCCTTCACCCACCTGTTGCACAATCCGCTCGCACGCCCCGGCTGGTTTCGCGACGTGGCGCTGGGCTTTCCCACGTGGATCCATGCCGGGTTAACGTGGTCCGCGCTCGCGGCCGAGATCGCGTTTCTCCCGCTCTGCCTCATGCGGCGTGGGCGGGCCTGGGCGTGGAGTGCGATGCTCGGCATGCACCTCGGCATCCTGCTCGTGGTCGACTTCGCCGATCTTACTCTCGGCATGCTGGCGCTGCACGCCTTCACCTTCGACTCCGAGTGGCTGCCGGCGCGGGCGCGCCCGGGGCGTCGTCCGGTGCTTTTCTACGACGGCGAGTGCGGCCTGTGCAACGCGGTCGTGCGCTTCCTGCTACGGGAGGATGCCGGCGCGGTGCTGGCCTTTGCCCCGCTGCAAAGCCCGCTTGGCCAACGCACGCTTCAGCGGCTCGGACTGCCGACCCGCGACTTCGACAGCATCCTCTTTTTGCGTGATCTCGACGCGGATCGCGGCTGGCTGCGCACCCGCGGGGTGGTCGGCGTGCTCGACACGCTCGGCGGCGTGTGGCGCCTGCTCGCGTGGGCGCTCTGGCTCGTACCCGCGCCGCTGCGCGACCTCGGCTACAAGCTCGTCGCGCGGCTGCGCTATGCCCTGTTCGGACCCTACGTCCCGGCGCCGCTGCCGGAGCCGCGCTGGGCCGAGCGCATCCTCTCGGACGGCTGAGGGTCCGCCGTGTCCGCCTCGGCCGGCGGAGCTTTCCCGGTAGCGTCGAGCACGCCGCGCGCCTCGGCGCAGGCCCAGCGCTTTTTGCAGCCGATGCAGCTCGGCAGGAGGTGCAGAGGCGAGAGGGTCTCCGCCCCCGGCGCGTGCACGTCGCGGAAGGCGAGCATGTCGTCGAAGCGGTCCTCGCGCCAGTCGTCGTAGCCGCAGCGGGCCGGGCTGTGCCTAGGATTTTGGTAGGTGCCGAAGAGGGCGTCCCAGAGCGGCAAGTCGGCGTAGTTCTGGGTGTGGTGCCGGTATTGGTGGTGCACGCGGTGCGACTCCGGACGCTGCACCAGACGGCCCACCCAGTGCGGCGTGCGGATGTTCCAGTGATAAAAATACTCCGCCGCCGCGGTGAGGAAGGTGTAGACCGCGCCGCCCAACGGCGAGCAGCCGAGGAGCGCGTAGACGATGGCGGCGCCGAGCAGGGAGTTGATCGTGATCTCGACCGGGTGCTTGTAGAACGAGGTAACGAGCTCGATCCGGGCCGGCGAGTGGTGGAGCTGGTGGCAAAGCCGCCAGAGAAACGGCGACTCGTGACGCCAGCGGTGCCACCAGTAGTAGACGAAGGTGGAAACGAAGTAGGCGACCGCGCCCTGTGCGAGGAGGCCCCCGCGGGTTTCGCCGAAGACCTCTCGTAAGGAAAAAACGGATACCGCTTGCAGCCAGTGGTCCCAGGTGAGCCCGGCCACGACCACGAGGCCGGCCTGGATCAGGTTGACAAAGATGACGCGCGGCCACCACGCGCGCACCCGTGGGAGGGCGTTGGCCGGCCAAAGGCGTTCGACCACGAGAAAGCCGGCGGCGATGGCGACGAGGAGAGGGAGCAACATGCGGCTTCGGAGACAGGCAGATTCTCCGTGCGGAGGCGAGGTGGCTCATCGGGCCGCGGAGGCGTTGCGATCCAGGCTCGTGGGCGCGGTGCTAACCGGCTCCCGATCGCGGGAACTCACACGACGACAGTGATCGGGAGCTGGTCCAGAGGGGCGCGTCCGGTTACCTTTGCCGCATAGATCGCGATCGGGTTTTACGGAATTTTACCGCCGAGATAAATGTGCCTGTCTTGACCGTGAGT
This sequence comes from Opitutaceae bacterium, assembly GCA_044371245.1. Taxonomy (GTDB): domain Bacteria; phylum Verrucomicrobiota; class Verrucomicrobiia; order Opitutales; family Opitutaceae; genus IMCC26134_A. The sequence goes on along the minus strand of JBILUB010000085.1, from coordinate 6,311 downwards.
GTTTCGCAAAGTCTTTTCATAGAATGCCTCTCATCGCCTACTTAGATTGTCCCCCGATCAAAGGTACCTCCAAGCAGGGTTTTATTCCCGTAATCGCCTGTAACCATCATTCTTCCCCCAAGGAGCCGCAGGTCTTTGTGGTGCGTAAGAAACTCGATGCCGTCACCCAGAAACTCCACGAGGAGATGGATGCGGATGCGACGTTCTCCACCCTCAAGATCATGTTTTGGCACAATCCGCGCTCGGGCCCGGAGTTCAATTACCTCACGGTCACGTTGAAAGACGCCAAGATCGCCTGGATCAGCATCGTGATGCCGGACGCGCAGTTGCCGGAGTTCGCCAACGTGCACGAGTACGAGGACGTCGCTTTCTCTTTTGCCTCGGCGGATTACTCGTCCAAGCCGGACCCCGCCTAAGTTTCGAACCAGGAAGGCTGCCGGGCAGGTGTCGGTCAGTCGCCCTGCGGGGCGCGGGTGGGGCCTCGGAGCACCGCTCGGTCCCGCTCGGGTTCGCGTGGTGAAGTTTAGACCCGTTTCACGGGGCTGCTCCGAGTGTGTTGGTTTCCATTGCGGACGAAGTCCTGCACCAGGATTTCAAGGCCCTTTTTGTCGGGCGCGGTGTTCTGGGTGAATTGGCGATAGTGCTCAAGCACGGTGAGCTTAAGCTCACGGTAGAGGCGTTCGTAGCTTTTGGCGGGAGCTTTGTCGTGCCATTCCCGGTTTACCGCAATGGCTTGCTCAAAGGCTTTGTCCGCCTCCTCGAGCCAGAGCTTAAACGAGGCCTGGTGAACTTGGAAGAAAACGCCCGTGCTGAGACCTGAAGGCGACGAGTAGGGGATCATGCATGCCGCGAGCAGGGCTTTTTTGAGGTTCACTGTTTCCGCATGGCTGTCCGCCTCGTTGAAAATTCTGGGCAAGCGATCCACGGCCCCGAGCATGCCGCGCAGCGTCATGACGTGGAGATCGAGGTCGTCGCCGGGACTTTTAAGTCGGTAGCTGTGGTTGAGCAGCTCCTCGAATGACCGACCGTTGAGTCGAATCTCACACGGCAGCAAGTGGGCGTCTTGGGTGGTGCGGAACTTGCCGATGATTTGGGTGCGCTGTTCGTCGCTCAAGGCGTAGTCCTGAATTTTCTGCGCCCACTCTGCAGGGGGTTCGTAGTCGGTCTCGATCTCGCGCTCGATCTGCCAGCGGGCGGCGCTGAATTGTCCAGCGAGACGCGGTTGGTCCCGTCGGATGAGCAGGCAATAGGCGATGAGCAGGGCGACCTTCTCGTTGCGCCCTGCGCAGTGGGCCCTGGCCATTTCTTCCCATGCCTTGCTGATAGAGGCCAACGGGTTGATGTCGGCGCCGCGCGTGATCGTGCCCGACTTGAAAGATTCTTGGCGATTCATTGCGGGTGGGGTGAGGGCGGAGCCGGGGGAGATTATGCTCTCGGCTACAAAGACATAACCCGCCCCACCCTTGCCTCAAGGATAAGCTCCCTGGAATCTGGTTTCATAAACGATAAACAGCGGCGGGTCGCTCCAAGGGGGCTAGTTGAAAGGATCACAGTCGGGGCCTTTCAGCCTAGAATCGGCAGTAGCCGCAGCTCATCTCGCGCAACCTGTTGACCACCTGCCGAGCGCATCGACCGCTCGACGCACCTTCCAGGAGCGCCTTCGGGTCGCTGCGCTCGCCATCTGGTTCAACATCTTGCGCGATCTTTCGCCGGGGCTACTGCCGGATCTAGGTTCAGACGAAGTGGGAGCCCCAGATCGTCAATCAATCGAGCGCTCCGGCGGGACGGATGGACGTGCAGGGCGACGGGGCGGGCGTCTAGCGGATTGCGATGGTCGCCGTTTCGAGCCGTGCTTCGTTCAGGGCGGTAGATCGGACGGCGTGTTCCAGTTGGTGAAACAGCGAAGTTCGCTCTCGTCGATCGCCAGGGGCTGCATCCAACCCGCAGCGCAAGCGGTGTGGAGCAGGTCTTGGAGCGATAGCCGTCCCCAAAGCAGCGCGTCCTCGATGGCGCGGCGTGGTTCAGGTGCTTGGGGATACACCGCGCAGAGCGGCTCGAAGCGACCATCCGCGTGGCGCGGGACACTTCCACGAAGCTCGGTCGTCGCTGGCGCCCCGCTCCCTGCTGGGTCGAGCAGGCGCTCAAGCAGGCGAGGCGTCACCCACGGAAGGTCGACGGCAAGCACGAGCAGACGGCGCTGGCTCGCTCGCGCCAGGCCGGCGGCGACTCCTCCGAGGGGCCCGAGGCCAGGCAGGGAATCTTCCACGAGCTGCGCCGTCGCGAGCTCACCGGAGCAGCGATAGGCCCGCTCCGGCGGGGCGGAGATCAACAGCTCCGCACAGCCCGGCAGGGAGCGAAGAAGCGTTGCTTGGTGCTCCAGCAGCGAGCGGCCCGAAATCGGGTGGGGCAGGAGCGCCTTGTCCCGCCCCATCCGGGTGGAGGCTCCACCGGCGAGTAAAAGGGCGGAAAAAGGGGTGGCGGGCATGTCTTGATCCATCGGGGGTCGGCAGCCCGGATTTCTGTGGTCCCTGTCGCTCCGCATCAGGCCGGGCGGAGCAGGCCGTCGCTCAGGATTTTGGCCCGCAGGCCGCCCCGGCCGTGAAGAGCGGCTTCGGTCCCCGGCGCGAAGGCCCGGTCCATCCAGTGGCAGGGTGCGCATTCGCCGCTGCCGAAAAAGCGCACGCCCTGGAGCTCGAACTCGGCGCCGATGAGGGTGCCGAGTTCTACGCCGCGGGTGATGACGTTACGACGGAAGGCGGAGGGCGGTGGCGGAGAGGCGGCGAGCTCGGGAGGCAGGCTCGCGCACAATGCTTCGTAGATCTCGGCCGCGAAGAAGGTGATCTGCCCCTTGTAGTCCGGTTTGTAGTCGAAGAAGCGGTCGCCCCTCAGGCCTCGGCCCTTCACGCACTCCGCTTGGGACACCGCGACCATGGGGTGGCTCCCGGGCTCGCGGCCATGGTGGCCAAAGTAGTTGTGACCGGGCGAGAGGTAGAGGTGTTCGATGCGGATCATCGGGGGCGAGCAGGGTCTAGCCGCCCCGGAGGTGGCGAAGGCATTCGTGGATGGCGGGAACGAGCGGGGGCAGGCATTCGCCGATGGCCCGCGGATTGCCCGGCAGGTTGATTATCAGACTGCGGCCACGGGTGCCGGCAGTGGCGCGGGAGAGAATGGCGGTGGGGACCTTGGGGAAACTGACGGCGCGCATGGCCTCGCCGAAGCCGGGGAGCTCGCGATCGAGTACGGCGCGGGTGGCCTCGGGGGTGAAATCGCGCGCGGCGGGTCCGGTGCCTCCGGTGGTGACGACGAGGTCGCAGGCCTCGTCGTCGCAGAGGGCGCGGAGGAGAGAAGAAAGGGCGTCGCGGCCGTCGGGGATGAGGCGGGCGAGGATCTCGTGGTCGGGGCCGAGCTGCTCGCGGAGGACACGTTCGATCTCGGGTCCGCTGAGGTCGGCGTAAACACCGGCAGCGGCGCGGTCGCTGAGGGTCACGCGGGCGATTTTCATGACTTGGTTTTGGCGGTCACACGCATGGCGGTGAGGCTCATGGTTTTGTCCACCGCCTTCATCATGTCGTAGAGGGTAAGGCCGGCGACGCTGACGGCGACGAGGGCCTCCATCTCCACGCCGGTTCGGGCGGCGACGCGGGCGGTCGCGGAAATCTGGATACGGTCTTCGAGCACGGTGAAATCGACGGAGACGGAGTCGAGCGGCAGGCCGTGGCAAAGCGGGATGAGCTCGTCGGTGCGTTTGGCGGCGAGGATGCCGGCGAGCCGGGCGGCGGCGAGGACGTCGCCCTTGGGCAGGGCCCGGGCGCGCAGGAGAGCGAGGGTGGCGGGCTGGCAGAGGAGCTCGCCGACGGCGGTGGCGGAGCGTTGTTGGACAGGCTTGTGGCCGACGTCGACCATGCGGGCGGCGCCGGTGGCGTCGAGGTGGCTGAAGGCGGACGGGGCGTCGGACATGGCGGAGATTGTAGTTTTTAAACGACGGAGGGCACGGAGAGCACGGAGTGGATGAAGGAGACGAAGGGCGGAGATGGTGATTTGTCAGAAGGTTTTCCTCTCCGTCATCTCCGTGGGGCAAATCGCGGGCGCGGAAGAATCAGAGGAGAAGGGCGTCGGCGCTGGTCTCGGGGGCGGCGGAGCTGGGGATGCGGAGGAGGGCGTGGGTGCGGGCGAGGACGGTGAGGTCGCTGCTGTCGGTCCAGGGCAGGGGAGCGTAGCCCAGGGGCGTGAGGGTGGCGGGCCACCAAGTCTCGCGCGGGTCGGAGCGGAGCGGCGCGCCGGGAGCGAGGGGCACGCGGGTGAGGGCGGGCGGAGCTGTGCCGCGCAGGCGGGCGAGCGCGCGGGCGACGAAGAGGTGGAAACAAACGAAGTGCGAAAGCGGGTTGCCGGGCAGGCCAAAGGCGAGAGTGGCGCCGCGCGCGGCGGTGATGAGCGGTTTGCCCGGGCGGCTCGCGACTTTGTCGGCGTGCACGGTGAAGCCCAGTTCGCGGAGCAGCGCGCCGCTGTGGTCGTGGTCGCCCACGCTGGCTCCTCCACCGACGAGCAGGATGTCGGGGTGCTCCGCGAGCGCGAGCCGCAGGTCCTCGAGGGTGCTCGCCGGGGTGTCGCCCGAGCTGGCTTGAAAAACGAGGTCGGCGTGCGCGGCCTGCAGTAGCTCCGAGACGAGCGCGGAGTTGCTGTCGCGGATCTGCCCGGGGCCGGGGGTGGATTCCGGCGGAACGAGCTCGTCGCCTGTCACCACGTAGGCCACGCGGGGGCGGCGGGTGACGAGCGGCGCGGTGACGCCGACGGAGGCGAGCAGGGCGCCCGCGCCCGGGCGGAGGGCGGTGCCGGCGGGCAGGAGCACGTCGCCGGCGCGGCACTGGCTGGCGCGGCGTCGGATCATGCGAGCGTCGGGTGCGGTGAGCAACTCGATGCGGCCGTCGGGCCGGCGGGCGGTTTGCTCCTGCATGACGATGCCGAGCGGCCCGGAGGGAAGGGCGGCTCCGGTGAGCACCCGCCACGCCTCACCGTGGCCAGGCGCGGCGGGCGCGGGCACGCCGGGCGGCACTTGACCGAGCAGACGAACCGGCCCGCGTGCCTGATCGAGCCGGGCGAGGTAGCCGTCGAAGGCGGTGCGATCGAAGGGCGGCTGGTCCAGGTCGGCCTGCACGTGCTCCCGCAGGACGCGCCCGACGAGGTCGCCGAGTTCGCCGCGCTCGGCGGGCAGCGGGGCGGGCGTGAGGTGGTCGACGAGGGCCCAGAGTCGATCGACGGTGATCATGGCGAAGGGACGGCCGGCAGGGCGTGGGTTTTCCAGATGGGGACGTCTTGTTTGAGGCGGTCCATGAAGCCGGTGAGGACGGCGAAGGCCTCGGCGCGGTGGCGGGCGGCGACGGCGACGTAGATGGCGGCCTCGCCGACCAGGACGCGGCCGAGACGGTGGCGCACGTGGACGGCGAGGCAGGGGTGGGCGGCAAGCAGAGACTCGAGGATACGCGTGATCTCGCGCTCGGCCATGGGCTGGTAGGCCTCGTAGACGAGCGCGGAGATGGGCGCGCCCTTTTCCTCGCCGCGGACGAGGCCGCGAAACTCGGCGAGCGCGCCCACGCCCGGGCCGGCGAGCGGGACGGGGGGCTGGTCCGGGATGGGGTCTGGGCCGAGCAGGATGGTGACGCTCATGGGGCGTGCGGGGCTCCTTACGAGGAGGCGCTGGCGTAGCGGCGCAGTCCGGCGTGGAAGACGGCGACGGCCACGGCGAACCAAAAGAGGGTGACTCCGAGCAGCCAGACCGCGTGTCCGGGCTCGAAGCCGTGGATCAGCACCCGGGCGGGCACGTTGCTGACGATCACGACGGGCAGGGCGTAGACAAAGAGCACGGCGGTGACGCCCCGCAGCGCTTCGCGGGGCAGGCGGGAAAACTCGGAGAGGCCGAAGTAGCCGCCCTCGATGCCCTTCGCGCTTTGCAGCCAGAAGACCAGGGAGATGATGGTGAGCAGCGTGGCGTAGTGGAGGGCGAGGCCGCAGAGCACAAAAACGGCGTAGGCCGCGATCTGGCCCGCGCTCGGATCGAGTCCGAGCTGGCGGGCGGCGTAGATCACGACGGCGAGGGCGACGGGCACGTTGACCAGACCGTCGAGGTCGAACTTGCGGGTCGAGACCATGAAGAGCGGCGAGCCGGGCTGGGCCAGGAAGAAGTCGAAATGTCCGCTGCGCACGTTTCGCCCCAGCTCGAAGAGATTGCTCCAGAAGAAGGCCATGAGGAGGCGTTGCACGAGGAGCGTGGTGCCGACGAGGAGGAGCATCTCATACTGGTTCCAGCCGGCGATGCT
>JBILUB010000084.1:0-8898 GCA_044371245.1 Opitutaceae bacterium | reverse complement strand
ACCTGACGAGCGCATCGACCGCTCGACGCACCTTCCAGGTGCGCCTTCGGGTCGCTGCGCTCGCCATCTGGTTCAACATCTTGCGCGATCTTTCGCCGGGGCTACTGCCGGATCTAGGCTGAAACGCCTGCGCAGAGGCGAAAGGTTCCGAGCGACAACGGCGCGGGCCGGGAAAGATCCGGGCTTGGGGCGCAACGCCGGCGTGGGACGGAACCGCGCGGGACTGCGGCCGGGGAGTGGGGCGGCCCGGGAGATCGTTTTTTCAGAATAAGGGGGTGAAAACGAGGCGGAGGAGCCGCTGTCGTTGACTCGGCCTACATAATTGTTGATCAGAGCTTTGCTCACCTGCTTGTGCAGCTGAGCTCTTTCACCCCAACCCAATCCCCCCATGTGTATCCCCGCTCGCTACCGCGTGGGCCTGTTCGCAGGCGCCCTCCTTTCCACCTTAACGAGTTCTCTGTCGGCCGGCACGGAGGACCTCGTCCTGCGTCGTCATTCCGGCGTCGCGTTTTCAAGCAATCCCGCGCCGCGGATCCTTTCGGCGGAGACGGGCAGCACGCCGTTTTGGGCGGTGGCGGCGGTGAGTGAGGCGACGGGAGAGGAGCTGTACCGGATCGATCCGCAGAGCGGGGCGGCACAGCTGATCGCGGATTTAAATCCTGGGCCGTCGAGCTCGCAGGTGAAGCCCTTGGCCTGGGCGGGTGACACCCTGTTTTTCTCCAATGTCGACGAGCGCGGCAGGGAACTTTGGATGACCCGGGGCGGCGCGGAGAACACGCGCATCGTGGCGGATCTGAGCTTTGGTAGCGCCTCCTCGAACTTCGAGTTTTTCTCGGTGCTCGGCGAGAACCTCGTGTTTACGGTGCGCAACAGCGCGGAGGGTGTGGAACTCTACGCGAAGTCGCCGCAGGTGGATGGCGCGACGCGCCTGACCTTTTTCCCCGGAGCGTCGGACTCCTCGCGCTGCGAGCTTTTCCCCACGGGCACGGGCGCGGCGCTTTTCTTCTACGGTAACGAGCTGTGGAGGACGGACGGCACCCTGACGGGAACGGCCGCGGTGAAGACGCTCACGACCGGCAACCCGTCGTCGGTGGGCGCGCGTTTGCTTCTGCGCGACGGAGCCACGCTCTGGTTTGCCGTCACGCAGGTGATCAACAACCAGGCGTCGAGCCAGGTCTGGGCCAGCGACGGGACCGCGGCGGGTACGCGGCTGGTGATGGATAATCCCGCGCGCGGCACGGCGGGTCCGCTCGAGGTCGCCGCGGCGTACCGGGATGGCGCCTCCGTGTATCTGGCGGTGATGGACCGCGTCGCGGGCCGGACGGAGCTGTGGACAAGCGGGGGCACGCCGGCGACCACGGTGTATCACTCGGCGCTGTTGCCCTTCGGTGACTCCGTGCGGACGCGGTTCTTCGAGTTTCAGGGGCGGCCCTGGGTTTTTGCCTATCGCGGAGGACTCGATCCGGCCCAGACGGGCACGGTCTTGCGCCCGGTGGGCGGGGCGCCGGTGATTTCCGGTGCGGAGACCTTTGGCGGCGAAATCCGCCCGGTGGTGACGCAAGCGCGCGTCTTTGTGCGCAGCGGAGGCAAACTCTGGGCGACAAACGGAACCGCGGGCGCGATCGTGCTGGATGAGAATCCCCACATTTCCGAACCGGTGCTGCATCGGGGAGTGATCCTCTACATCTCCGGCGGGAGCGCGCCGGCGGCGTTGTGGAAGGTCGATCCGGTGACTCTGGAGCGCGAGGCCCTGCTGAGTTTCGCGGGTCCGGCGGCGCTGCCGGAGCTCGTCGGCGGCGTGGGCAAGTATCTTTGCTGGTCGGTGAACGACGCCGAACTCGGAGCGGAGATTTTCGCGACGGATGGCACGCGGGCCGGATCCTTTCTCGTACGGGACTTCGTCCCCGGGGCGGGCTCGGGTCTGTCTCTGATCGGCGAGGCGGGCGGCAGCCTCGTCTTCCGTGCGTCGGCGGACGCGGCCGGCACCCTGACGACCTTGAGCGGCGCGCGTGCGGTCCTCGCCCGCGAAGCGTTTACCTCCGGGCCCGGCGCCTGGTCCGGTGTATCCGGAAACTGGATTCTCGAGGAAGGCGGCCTGGTGCAGGTGGGCAACACGGCCAACGCACTCGCGGTCGCGAGCGGCCCGGCCGTGTCGCCCCCGGGTGATTTCCGGTTTTCGGCGACGCTGACCGCGGAGGATGATGACGCGATGGGTCTCGTGTTTGGTTACCAGAATCCGGCGAACTATTTCCGGCTCGTGCTGGTGGAGCAGGCGGTGAGCGCCCCCTTCGTGCGCGGGGTCGCGCTGGAGCGGGTGGTGAACGGCGCGGCGCAGCGCCTGGCCTTCGCCCCGCCCGGCTACGTGGTGGGCCGCGCGATCCAGGTGGAGCTGGAGGCGAGCCAGCAGTCGGTCGCGGTGCGGGTGGATGGCGTGTCGCCGTTTCCGTCCGTGGCGGTCGCGGCCCCGCTGGGAGGAGCGATCGGGGCCTATGGCAATTGGCAGGATGGGGTGCGGGTCGACGACGTGCTGGTGGAGACGGCCGCGCGGCCGGCCGCCTTTTTCCACTTCGAGGTGGAGGATCCGACGAATGCGGCCGCGCTCGGCGCCTACGTCGTCCAGGGGGCGCCGCTCGCCTCCGGCGCGAAATCGCTGAGCTGGCCAAACAACGGCGCGAATCGAATCAACGAAGCCGCCACCTCGACCCTGCCTCCGCTGCGCTACTCCTTCCGTCTGGCCGAGGCGGGTGCGCTGGATTTTTGGATCCGGGGCGCGTGCACGACGGGCTTCGACGACTCGTTTTTCTACCGGATCGATGGTGGGCCTTGGGTGCGGCGGAATCTGCCCCTGAGCGGTGGTGTGCTCAGCTGGCTGCGGGTCAACGCCCTGGGCGCACTCGCGGCGGGCGAGCACGTGATCGAGCTGCTGCCGCGCGAGGATGGCGGGGTGTTTGACGCGATGTTTGTCGCCCCCGCGTCGCTGACCCCGACGTCGCTCTAGCGAGTGCCGGCGGAGGCCGGGCGCTCCGTGCGCCCGGTCCTCGCGGGCCGTCCCGCTCCCCCGCTCCAGCGCTTACACAAGGCGGTTTTCGGCCATCACTCGGCTGAACCACTTGGCGCTGAGTTTTGGGGTGCGTTTCTGGGTCTGGAAGTCGCAGTAGACGACGCCGAAGCGGCGCTGGTAGCCGTCTTCCCACTCGTAGTTGTCCATGAAGGACCAGAGGAAGTAGCCCTTGATGGGCACGCCGTCGACGGTGGCGCGACGGACCTCGCCGAGGTAGTTGCGGACGAGGTCGCGTCGGTGGAGATCGGCGACTTCGCCGGCGACCGGGGGCGCGTCGTCGTAGCCGCAGCCGTTTTCGGTGATGTAGATGGCTTTTTCCCCGTAGATTTCGCCGACGTGGCGGGGCCCCCAGTAGATGGCCTGGGGCATGATTTTCAGCCAGTTCGCGTCGGCGCGTGGGTAGGAGGGAGGGAAGGGCAGCGTCTCGGAGGCGGCGCGGCCCTTGCCGGCGCGCACGAAGGCGCCGGTATATATGTTCATGCCGAGGAAGTCGGTGGGCAGGGAGATGAGTTTAAAATCGTCGCGCTCGAACTTGGGGGCGTGGGCGCCGGCCGAGCGGAGGTAGGCCGGGTCGTAGCGGCCGCGGTACATGGCGTCGATCGTGCGCCAGTTGCTCCGCACGAAGTGGGTGCGGGCGGCGGCGATGTCGGCCTCGGTCTCGGTCACGGGGACGCCGATGGTGCTGTTGTCGGTGAGGCCGACGCGTGCGCCCTTGCCACCGTGTTCGCGGACGGCGCGCACGCCGTGGCCGTGGGCGAGGAGGGCGTGGTGGTAGGTCTGGTTGACCACGCCGTCGTCGAGTTTGAGGCCCGGGGCTTTCTGGCCGAGGCCGTAGCCCATCCAGGTGAAGCACATGATCTCGTTGAGGGTGATCCAGTTTTTCACCCGGTCGCCGTAGGCGCGGACGATGGTGTCGGCGTAGGTGGCAAAGGCGTCGGCGATGCGGCGGTCGCGCCAGCCGCCGTAGCGGGTTTCGAGGGCCTGCGGGAGGTCCCAGTGAAACATGGTGACCCAGGGGGTGATGCCGGCCTCCCCCATCGCGTCGAAAAGGCGGTTATAGAAATCGAGACCCTTGCGGTTGGGGGCGCCGTCGCCCTCGGGGTAGATGCGGGGCCAGGCCAGGGATAATCTGTAGTGCCGCGCGCCGAGGGAGCGCATGAGCTTAAAGTCCTGCTTAAAGCGGGTGTAGTGTTCGCAGGCGACGTCGAGCGTGTCGCCGTTGTGCACGGCGCCGGGGCGGCGGGCGAAGCGATCCCAGACGGACTCGCCCTTGCCGTCGGCGAAGGCGGCGCCCTCGATCTGCGGTGCGGCGGCGGCGAAGCCCCAGACAAAGTTTTTCGGGAAAAGAAGCGGGCGAGGTTTGACGGGCATGATTCGGGAAAAAGCGGGCGGGGGGAGTGGTGTGAAGGGAAAATCCTCGGGCGGGCGCGGCGTGGCTGGCAAGGGCGCGGCGGCGGTGACTAGCCGGGCCAGACGCCGGCGGCGACGAGGCCGCGGGTGGCCTCGCCGGCCCAGTCTTTGTTGGCGGCGGGGCTGGCGGGGCTGGGGTGAAGGATCTGGGTGATGCGCCAGGTGTCGGCGGGTGTGGTGATCTCGGCGAGTTTCGCGGCGGCGTTGGCGCCCACGCCGACGAGGTGGGCGGGTCGGAGGGTGTCGAGCACGGCGCGGAGGTGGGCGCGGCAGGGCGCCTCGACGGACGCGCGTTCGGCGGCGGAGAGTTTGTCCGGGGTGAGGTTGGCCCCGGTGTCGCCCATCCAGACGAGCGGGCAGTAGTTCAGCACGAAGTGGTCGGTGAAAAAAGCATCGGCGGTCCCGAAGCGCGCGGCAAACAGGCCCCAAAGGCGGCGTCCGCTGACCTCGCTGCGCGTGCAGGCGAAACCAGTGACGGGGCGCCGCGGGTGCTCGGGCTCGGGCTTGGTAACCGGTTCTTGGATACCGAGCCAGTCGCGCACGGCCGCGACCTCCCCGAAGGGCACGCCGGTTTGCGCCATGCCGAAGGGGCCGGGATTCATGCCGAGGAAGACGACGCGTTTCGGCGCCGCGCCGTGGCGCCGGAGGTAGGCGGCGTGCGGGGCCCAGGCGTAGCGCAGGGGGTTGTAGGTGTAGGCGACGGGAGAACCGAAGGCCAGGCGATCGACGGCGTCGCGCAGGGTGGCGGCGTGGGCGAGGAGGGACATGGTGTCGGCGGGGGTGCGGTCCGATCGGGTCGGAGCCGGCTCAAAGTCGGGTGTAATCGAGGATGCTGTGGCTGATTTGACCGCGGGACACGGCGGCCTTGTCGGTGACGAGGCCCGGGGGCGAGCGGTCGAGCGCGTCGGAGAAAACGAAGCGATGGGTCCCGTCGTCGGCCGCGGGGCTGAAGAGGCCGGGCACGGTGACACGGGCCGGGACGGTGCGCACGATCTGACTGTCGGCCCGACAGGGGCGGGGAAAGTTGAGATTATGCACGACGAAGGTCTCGCGGCCGGTGGCGGGGATGAGCGTGGTGGCGAGGTCCGCGGCGTGGGCGGCGGAGGCGGCGATGGTCGTACGGACCGAGGGCAGGGCGTCGAGGGTGCCGCCGCCGCTCAGGTGCCGCCACTCCTCGTAGTCGAGGTCCTGGGAGCAGGCGAGGGCGGGCAGGCCGTGGAGGGCGCCCTCCCAGGCGGCGGCGATCGTGCCGCTGGCGCTGATGAAGCCGAGAGTGGTGTTGAGGCCGAGGTTTATGCCCGTAACGACGCCGTCGAGGGCGGAGGCGCCTCCGGGCACGAGATGGGCGAGCGCGATGTTGACGCAGTCGGCGGGGGTGCCGTCGACGGTCCAGGTCGGGGCGTCGAGTCCGTGGTCGGCGCGGGCGGAGGCGACGGGCCGATGGCGGCATTTGGAGGCGCCGGTCCAGCTCTGTTCGTGGAGTGGGGCGACGACGTGGAGGCTATGGCCGGCGTCGCGGAGCGCGGCGACGAGCGCGTGGAGAAAGGGGGAGCGGATACCGTCGTCGTTGGATACCAGGAGGCGCATGGGCCAAGGGGAGGCGGATAAGCGGTGGGGAGAAAGCGCATTTTTAGGTTCGAGGGCGGCTTTCCTCCGTGGGCACCGGGGCCCTGGGCGCCCACGCGCGCGACGAGGTCGTGGACTTTGCGGAGTTGGAAAAAGGGTCGATCCGCGTTCCATCTGTGGTTCCGCGACCCGCGCAGCCCCTTCCTCCCTTCTCTTTTGCATGAATCTCGATTTTCGAAACACGAACGCGTTGTGGTGTTCGGTGGCGGCGGAGACTTTGTCGAGGGCGGGCGTGCGGCAGGCGGTGATTTCACCCGGCTCGCGCAACACTCCTCTGACCATGGCGCTGGTGGCGCATGCGGGGATCGCGACCACGCCGGTGCTGGACGAGCGGTCGGCGGCTTTTCTCGCGCTGGGCATGGCCAAGAGGAGCGGCGACCCGGTGTTGTTGCTCTGCACCAGCGGAACCGCGGGGGCCAACTATTTGCCGGCGGTGATCGAGGCGCGGGAGAGCGGTGCTCCGCTCCTGGTCGTGACGGCCGACCGGCCGCCCGAGCTGCGGGACTGTGGTTCGGGGCAGACCATCGATCAGCAGAAACTTTTCGGCTCCTTCGTGGAGTTTTATCACGAGTTGGCGGTGCCCGAACCGCGGCTGGATCGGCTTCGCTACCTGCGCCAGACGCTGCGGCATGCGGTGGAGCGGGCCCGGAGCGGCGGGCCGGTGCATCTAAACGCGCCGTTTCGTGATCCCCTGCCTCCGCTGGAGGACGAGAGCGCGCGGCCCCTGCGGGAGGCCGCGGGGTGGGAGGATTTTTTCGCGGTGCCGTCGGGACTCGTGTCGGGCGAGGGGCCCTCGTTCCAGCTGCCGCCGGAGTGTGTGACCCGTCGTGGCGTGGTGGTGGCGGGCCTGGGATTTGGCGACGGGGAGAATGCGGCCGAGTATGCGGCCGCGCTCGGTTGGCCGCTGCTCGCGGACGCCTTGTCCGGAGCCCGACTGCGCTTGAGCACGCGTGCGACCACGGTCGCGGCTTACGACGCGATCCTGCGCGACGCCCAGGCCGCGGCCGCGCTCCGGCCGGAGCAGGTGCTGATTTTCGGCGACCTGCCGACGAGCAAGGTGCTGCGCGCCTGGCTCGAACGAAACGATGTGCCGACGCTGCACCTCACGGGGCGTCGGGACAACCTCGACGGGGTGCACGGGCGCACGCGGCGGGTTCGGGTACGGCCGGGCGATCTCGACCGGGCGCCGCTGGTTTTCGGCGGGGCGCCCGCGGACTGGGCGGAGCGATGGGAACGCGCGGAGCGGGCGGCGCAAGGAGTGCTGAACGGGGCCGCGGCGGAGCCGGCTTTCGAGGGCGCATTCACGCGGGTGCTGGCGGAGACGCTGACCCGGCGCGTGGCCCTGTTCGTGGCGAGCAGCATGCCGGTGCGTGATCTGGAGTGTCTGGCGCCGGTCCGGCGGGACGGGCCGCGTGTTTTCGCCAATCGCGGGGCGAACGGGATCGATGGCACACTTTCGACCGCGCTCGGCGTGGCCCACGACGGATTGCCCACCGTGCTGCTGACGGGCGACCTCGCCTTTCTCCATGACAGCAATGGCCTGTTGTTGAACGGGAAACTGCGCGGTGTCTTGACCGTGGTCGTGATCAACAACGCGGGCGGAGGTATTTTCGGGCATCTGCCCGTGGCGGCTTTCGACCCTCCTTTCGAGGAGTACTGGGCGACGCCCCAGGCGGTCGATCTCGGTTTGCTCTGCGCGGCGCATGGGGTCGACCACCGGGTGGTGGCCAGTCCCGGTGATTTACGAGCGGCGTTGGTCGAGGCCGGTCCGGGCCGGGGGGTGCGGGTGCTCGAGGTGCGGACGAACCGCGCGGCCGATGTGCAGACGAGGCGGACGCTCTACGCCGCGGCCGCGGCCGCGGCGGGGGCCGCGCTGGCCTAGGCCGCCACGCCGGCGGGGGAGGTTGGCCTCGAGCGGACGCGCACGGAGGCAAGGCCGAGGACCAGAGCGAGGCCGTGCGCGAGCACGCAAACGAGCAGCAAGGTGCCCAAGCCGGTCAGCCGGTGGTCGGGCCCCAGCGAGATGAGGGCGCCCGCGGTGAAGGCCCCGAGCGCCGAGCCAAAATGGTGGGAGAGATGGGTGTGGGTCTGGTGGGTCGGAAGAGCGTCGTCGCGTAGGGTGGGAGCCACGAGGCGGGCGAGGGCGAGGTGGCGGGCCGGGCTGAGCACGAGAAAAAGGGCGATCGCTCCGACGGCGACCGCAGCGGTAGCGGGGCCGCGGAGCACATGCAGGGCGGCGAGGGAGCCGGAGGAGGCGAGCAGAGCGGCGAGGTAGGCCGGGGCCGGTCCGACCCGAGAGGCCAAGGAATGGACGAGCGGGGGAGTGCCGAGCCCGAGCAGGGCGGCGAGCAGCAGGATAAGTGGGATATGCCACTCGGTGTGGCCGGCGTTGAAGACGAGGAAACCGGAGAGCACGGTGAGGCAGGCCGAACTGACGAAGGCGAGGGCCCCGGCGGCGCCCAGAGCGAAGGGAGCGGTTTCGGGGGAAGGGCGGCTGGAGCGAGGATTCGCGAGAGAATCCCGGCCGGGCGCGAGGTCGACCGGGTGGTTTGTCCAGAGCAGGAGGATGGCCTGCGCGGCGAGGATCGGCGCGAAGGCGAAGCGTAGATCGAGCGCGGTGGCGGCGAGCAGACAGAGAGGCATGCCGAAGGCGACGATACGCGGCGAGATCCGGGCCAGGAGCGCAGACGCTCCGGGGCGAAGCACCCGGTGGATCGCCACGAAAGAGAGGCCGGCCGCGAGTCCGGCGAGCGCGCGGGCGGCGACGAGCATCGGGTAGTCGGAGGCCAGCGCGCTGGGAA
>JBILUB010000083.1:0-8901 GCA_044371245.1 Opitutaceae bacterium | reverse complement strand
ACCGCCTCAAACTCCCGCGCGCGCACCGGTTTCGGCAGCACCCGGACCAAGCGGGCCCCGGCAAACTCCTCGCCCGCCGATCCCAGCGGCACCAGCGCGGCCAATGCCAGCGACGGTCGCCTCGTCCGCAGATCCCGCGCGAGATCACCGGCCGGCCGGTCGCGCAGTCGACTGTCCATGATCACCGCCTCCACCCCCGGATCAAACTCGATCCTCGCCACCGCCTCCTCCGCACTCGCCACCGCACTCACCGACACCCCGCGGCGCGCGGCCAAGCGCGTCAGCTCCTCCCGACGCAGCGCGTGGGAATCGACCAATAACAGGTGCCCGAGCAAAGGCGCCGGTGGCATGCCACCCTCCGCCGCCGCCGGCGAAAAAGGCAGCTGCACATGAAACTCGGCTCCGTGGCCGGGCACGGACTCCACCCAGATCCTGCCACCCATCATCTCGGCCAAGCGCTGGCAGATCGCCAGGCCCAGTCCACTGCCTCCAAACTCCCGCGTCGCCGAGGGATCGATCTGACTAAAAAGCCGAAACAGCCGGTCACGCCGGTCCAGCGGTATGCCGATGCCCGTGTCCCGCACGGAAAATCGCAGCCCCACCGCACCGGGACCACAGTCCAGATCCTCCGCCGCCACCCGGGACACCGACACCACCACCTCTCCGCGCGAGGTAAACTTCACCCCGTTGCTCACCAGGTTGACCAGGATCTGCCGCAGCCGCACCCCATCTCCCAACACGCGCGGCGGCACCTCGGGATCAAACACCGAGACCAGCTCCAAGCCCTTCTCCGCGGCACAGCGCGCCGAGAGATCCAGCGCATGCTCCACACACTCCCGCAGATCGAAGGGCGCGCGATGCAGCTCCAGCCGCCCCGAATCGATCCTCGAATAGTCCAGGATATCGTTGATCAAGCTGAGCAACGAATCCCCGCTCCGCCGGATGGTCTCGGCAAACTCCTGCTGCGAAGGGTCCAGCTTGGAATCGAGCAGGAGCTCGGTCATGCCCACGATCCCGTTGAGCGGTGTGCGGATCTCGTGCGACATGTTGGCCAAAAACGCCGCCTTCGCGCGCGCGGCCGACTCCGCCTCCATCGCCAGCGAGTGCGCGGCCGCATTGGCCCCCTGCAGCTCAAGATTTCGGGTCCGTAGCTCGGCCTGCGTCCGCAAGTGCTCCCGATTCTCCTCCCGGAGCGACAGCTCCGTCTCCACCACCGCGGTCAGATCGCGCAGCACCGCACCCTCCTCCGCCGTCCACTGCCGCGCCAGGCGGTCGATCACACAAAAACAGCCCAGCACGAAGCCGGAAGCGTCCCGCACCGGCGCACCGAGGTAGGCGACCACATCGAGCCCCGCCACCGCTGCAGAATCTTGGAAAAGCGGCTCCGCCCGCGCGTCCGCGATCGAGAGCAACGCGCCCGAGGTCACCACATGCTGACACAGCGACTGCGCGAGCGGGATCTGCCGTTCCTTGGCCAACCCCTCCGGCAGCCCCGCCGCCGATTTGAAAAACTGACGCCGGTCGTCGATCAACGACAGGAGCGCGATCGGCGCCCCCAGCAGTCGCGCCCCCAGTCTCGACACCCGGTCAAAACCCTCCTCCGCCTCGGTATCGAGCAGCCGTACACGGCGCAACGCTTCGAGTCGCTGGGGATCGTGGAGCGGTCGGGGGAGATTCGGCACGATGAAACAAATCTATCGGTACGCGTTCCATGGTCGCTCATAAAATACGTAAAAATGCCCCACAAGCAGGCCCAGCCGCGCCACTTGGGCCCGCTTCCCCCTAGACGCCGTCGGCTCGCCCGACGCCCGGGACCGGCGCGCGCGGACGCAGACCCAGGCGCAGCCACGTCCCATCCACCAGCTCGATGATGCGGACCAGATCGTCCGGGTGCCGGGGCTTTTCAAAGTAGGCCCGCGCACCGAGCGCGAACGCCTTGCTCACATCCGCCTCCGAAGCGGAGGAAGACAACACCACCACCGGCAGAGTCACGAGCACCGGGTCCTCCCGCAGCGCGCGGAGCACCTCCAGACCGTGGCGCACCGGTAGATTCAGATCGAGCAGCAGCAGATCCACCGCGAGCGGACGCCCCGCCGGCCCCGCCGGCCCCCGCCGCAAACACTCCAGCGCGGCTTCGCCATCCCGCACCACCCGCAGCTCGACCGCCCACTCCGCCTTGCGGACCGCGCGCTCAAAGAAAAACACATCGTTCTCGTCATCCTCGACGAGGAGGATCTGGGGTCGCGCTTGCCGGTTCATGGACATTCGGAGTCGGGACCGGACCACGCCGGCAGTTCGAACCAAAAGGCGCTCCCCCGCCCCGGCGTCGACTCCAGCCCCACCCTGCCCCCCATGCGCTCGACCGCCTTGCGCACGATCGTGAGACCGATGCCCGTACCCTCAAACTCCTCCGCGCGATGCAGACGTTGGAACATCGCGAAGATGCGCTCCCGATCCTCGGACGCGATCCCGATGCCATTGTCCTCCACCCACACCCGCACCACGTCACCCCTCACCTCGCCCCGTACCACCACCCGCGCCGGACAACTCGACCGCACAAACTTCAGCGCGTTGCTCAAAAGATTGGAAAGCACCTGCGTCAACGCCGAGCGATTTGCCCAGACCGCCGGCAATGCACCCCGGACCACGATCGAGGCCCGCGCCCGCTGAAAGTCCGGGTACGAATCGAGCAACTCCGCCAGAAGTGCCCCCGGCTCCACCGGCTCCGGCGACCACTCGCTCCGCACGATCCGACTATAGTCCAACACATCGCGGATCAGCCGATCCAGGCGCTCGGCCGAGGTGGCGATCCTCTGCAGATAGGTCAGTGCCGGTCCGGACAGCCCTTTCCCGTGCTCCTCGATCAAAATCCCCGCATAGCCCTGCATCGCCCGCAGCGGAGCGCGCATGTCGTGCGCGATGCTGTAGGAAAACGCCTCCAGATCACCCACCGTCTCGCGTAGGCGCGCGGTGCGCAGCCGGACGGTTTCCTCGAGCGTTTCCTGCGCCCGCTTCTGATCCTCGATGTCCGTGGCCGTGCCAAACCAGCGCATGCGCCCCGACCAGGCGTCCGGCGCGGGGTAGGCCCGGCTCAGATGCCAGCGGTAGCCCCCCGCGGCCATGCGCAAACGATGCTCGATCCCATAGGGACGCCCCAAGCGCGTCGCCTCGTTCCACTCCGCCACCGTAGCCGCCAGATCGTCGGGATGCAGCAAGCGCTCCCAACGAATATCGGTCGTGGCACTCCGATCCACCCCGTCATAGCGGTGCAGGAGATGATTGTAGTAGTCCACCCGTCCGTCCCCGTCGGCCGTCCAGACCAGCTGGGGCATGGCCTCGGCCAATTGCCGGAAACGAGTCTCGCTTAGCCGTAATCCCTCCTCCGCCTGACGACGCTCGGTCACATCCACCGCCGCGCCCACCATCCGCACACACTCGCCGTTCGGACCATAGAGGAAGCGCCCGCGAGCCGAGATCCAACGCTGTTCGCCATCCGGCCTAAGGATGCGGTACTCGCACACATAGTCACTCCGCTCCGCCCTCGCTTGCTCCCGGGCCGCGGACACCCGCCGCCGATCCTCCGGATGCACCCGATCCTCCCAGCTTTGATGGCAACACGGCACCGCATCCGCCGCGTACCCCAGCAGTTCGTAGGCCCCCACGCTCCAATGCATCCGGTTGTCGGGAACGTGCCAGTCCCAGAAACCGACCCGTGCTACGCGCGAGGCCAGCCGCAAGATCTCGTCGAGCCGACGCAGCTCCTGTTCGGCCCGCTTTTCCTGATCGGCCTCCTGAAAGACACAAATCGCCCCGATCACCACCCCCGCGGGATCACGATAAGGCGAGGCACCAACCCTCAACCAATGGTCGGCTCCGGTCTTATCGGAAAAAACGAAATCCATCGGCTCCACCCACTCTCCCCGCAACGCACGCGCCCCCGGCCAATCCATCGGATCGACCGGACTGCCGTCCGGATGCCAGGACCTCCAACGCGCGCGCGTCTCCTCCCCCGAGCGTGAAGGCAGCCCCTCCCGCAGGTGTTCACGCATCCGTGCATTCGCGATACTCCAGCGCCCGTCGGCCTCACACAGCCCCACCGCCGCCGGCATCTGCTCCAACACCGCCCGCAGCCGCGCGCCCTGCTCGCGCTCCTTGATCAAGGCCGGGCACAAGGGGCGCACTCGGCCGAACCAGCCCCGCGCCCGCCCCGCCGCGTCCCAGATCCGTACCGCACGCGTCCAAACCCGCCTCAGGCCCTCCTCGGAGCGGTAGTCGTGCTCGTGCTCGAGCGGCAGACCCTCGGCCAGCGCCCTTTCGATCGCAGCCCGCAGGCCATCCGCCGCCTCCGCGGGCAGGGCCTGGCCCCAAAAGCTGATTCGCTCCCCGACCAGATCGTCCGCTCCGTCCAGGACTCGGACCTCCGACCACGTCTCATCCGCGACAAAAACGATGTCGCCGGCGAAGAATGCTCTCAGCCGCTCCGCCACCAATTCGCCGCCCTCCTCCATCGCGGGTCGTTCGCCGTCCTGCTTGTCCACAACCGCGAACTTGGGCGGCCGGGACGCCGCTCCTCAATAGAAAGCGGCAACCACGAGGTATGCCCCACACACCCCTATCTTCACACCAGTAAAATCCCCGATGCTCGCGTCGTACTGCACCGGGGATCGGCGCTCCCTCAGGGTTCGACGGTGGCGGTCTCGGACTCGCCGATCGCGCGGCGCAACGTGGCCACCGCGACCGTGTGCCGATAGTTGGCCTCCAGTCGATTCAGCTGCGCCTCGGTCAGCGCGACCCGGGCCTGAAGCACGTCGAGCTGGGTGGCGGCCCCGTTGCGGAAGCGCACGTCGGCCAGCCGCAGCGCTTCGGTGGCCTGCTCGATCACCCGGGCCGCGGCCTCGGCCAACTCGCCCGCCTCCTGCAGACTGGAAAGCGCGCGCCGGACCTCGACCTCGATCGCCAGCGCCTGCTCCGCGGTGCCGAGGCGCGCCTGGTTCAGCTGGGCCCGGGCCTGGGCCACGCGCCCACGGGTGCGGGCACCGTCGAAAATCGCCCAGTTCGCCTGCAGACCCACCGTCCACCCGTCGACCGTGTCGGAAAAGGAGTTGGAGCCGGAGAGCTTGCGGCCCTCATAGCCCCCGACGACGGAGAGCTCGGGCAGAAAATCGGAGCGGGCCACCGCCACGCCGGATTCGCGGGCCTGCTCCAGGGCGGACAGCCGCAGCAACTCTGGCCGCCGGGCCCGGGCCGCGGCGAGGGCGGGCTCGAGCTCGTATTCGACAGGTTGATACACCAGCTCTCCCGCCAGCTCCGGCACCTTGCGCAGGTCCGCACCGAAGCCGCCACGGTAGCCGAGGACCCTCCGCAGCTCATCCACCGCGATGCGGAACTGGTTGCGCGCGTTGATCAGATCGGGCTGCGCGTTGGCCAGCGCCACCTCGGCGGTCAACACCTCGAATTGCGAGACGCTGCCTGCGTCGAAACGATTTTTCACCGTCTGGAGCTGCTCGCGCAGCAACTCGACACCCTGCTCCTGCACGCCGATCCGCTCCCGCGCGAGCAACACGTCCGCGAAGCGGGTGCGGACCTCGAGCAGCACCGCGTCCACCACCGCGCGGATATCGAGCTCGGCGGCCTCGCGGGTGGTGCGGGCGGCATCGAGCGCCGCGCGCACGCCGCCGCCGCTGTAGAGCAGCTGCCGCGCGTAGACTCCCACCGTCCAGTCCCGATCGCCCCGCGCCGATCCGCCTCCGGCCTCGCCAAACGCGTCGTCTTCCAGCCGGTACGACCCTTCAAGCGAGAGATTCGGCAGCGCCTGGGCACGGACCTCGACGATCAAGCCTTCCTGCTCCTTCAACCGTTCGCGGGCCTGCCGGATCGAAAAGTTGTTCTCCAAGGCGAAGAGCAGAGCCTGTTCGAGCGTGAGTACGTCGGGCACCGCGGGCGAGGCCGGCTCCGGCGGCGGCGGGGGCTCGGGTCGGAGCGCCTCGGTCGGGGCCAGCGGCCCGACCAGGGGCAGTTCGACCGCGCAGAGCGGCGCGGCGAGCAGGACGAAGGTGGCGGAGAGCGCCAGGGAACGGGGAGAGGTCATCGGGAAAATGCGGTGAGGACTGAGGAGAACCGAGGATCGAGCACGCTCAGACGGCGGAGGCCGTGGACTCGGCGGGCGGCATCGGCGGGGGGAGCGCCGCCCCGCGCGCCTGATGATCGCGGGCGATCAACACGTAGAAGGCCGGCACGACAAAAAGCGTGAAGATCGTGCCGATGGCCATGCCGACCACCAGCACCCAGCCGATGCTGTTTCGGGCCGCGGCGCCGGGACCGGTGACAAAAATCAACATGAGGTGGCCGAAAACGGTGGCCGCCGAGGTCATGAGCACCGGGCGCAGGCGGGTGGCGGAGGCGCGGCGCACGGCCTCGAGTTTGGCCACGCCTTCCTCCTGGAGGGTGTTGGCGAACTCGACGATCAGGATGCCGTTTTTCGCGATCAAGCCCACCAGCGTGATCAAACCGATCTGGGTGTAGATGTTGATCGTGGTCTCACCGAGAAACACCGGGAGCATGGCACCGGCGAGCGCGAGCGGCACGGAGCCGGCAAGGATGATCAGCGGGTCGCGGAAGGAGTTAAACTGCGCCGCGAGCACGAGGAAGATCAGCAGGAGCGCGAGAATGAAGGCGCGCACGAGTGCGTTACCCTCCGTGCGCAGCTGGCGCGACTGCCCGCCGTAGTCGATCGAGTAGTCGGGCGGCAGCACTTCGGCGGCCTTGGCCTCCAGTTTTTTCAACGCCGCATCGACCGAGGGACCGACGCCGGTGATTTTGACCGAGTTTAGCTGCTGGAAGCGGTTCAGCGTCCGCGGCTCCACCTCGTGGCGCAGGGTGGCGATCGTCGAGAGGGGGATGAGCGTGCCGTTCGGGCCGCGCACGTGGTAGTCGAGCACCTGGTCGGGATTGAGGCGGGCGCCGCGCACGGCCTGCGGGATCACGCGGTAGCTGCGGCCATCGTTGACGAAGCGGTTGACGTAGCCTCCGCCCAGCAGTGCGCCGAGGTCCTGGGAGATGTCGGCGAGGCTGAGGCCCATCGCGGCCACCTTGTCCTTGTCGATCTCGATCTCCACCTGGGGCAGGTCAAACTTCAGATCGCTGTCGGCGAAGTAGAAGGTCGGGGCCCCGTTCGGATCGTTGGCCTCGCCGTTGGCGTAGAGCAGCAGCTGCTGGGTAAAGTCGTACATCTGGCGGTGATCGGCCGTGGAGCGCACCACAAACTCGATCGGGAACTGCCCTCCGGAGGGCAGCGGTTCCGGGGTGGTCATGACCACGTTCAGACCGGGTATGCCGGCGGCCGCCCCTTGCAGCGACTGTTCGATTTCGAGGGCCGTGCGCTCGCGCTGCGACCAGGGTTTCAGAATCGCACCACCAAACCCGAAGCTGGTGCTCGTGATCTGGAAGGAAGTCTCATACTCGGGGAAGGACTGAAACATGTCCTGCACCTGCTCCGAGAAGATCAGGTTGTGGTCAATGGTCGCGTTCGGCGACGGCAGCAGGATGCTGAACACCACGCCCTGGTCCTCCTTCGGTGCGAGCTCGCTCTGGGAAAACTTAAAGAAGGGCAGCAACAACAGCGTGAGCATGAAGGCCGCCGTGAGCACGTGATGCACGACGCGGTAGCGCCGGCCAAAAAGCAGGTCGAAACCGATGTTCAGCAAGGCGCCGAGCAGGGCGAGGCCGCCCATCGCCATCGCCATCGGCTTGAGCGCGGCCTTCGCACCTCCGGGGCCGAAGAGCACAAGCACGACCAGCACGCCGAAAAACCAGAAGACAAAAGCGACGAGCAGCGCCGTCGGAAACACACCCCAGCCCACACGGCGGTCCTCACGGGGGGCGACCATCCGATTGATGACGCGTTCGTAGCGGTCGCGCAGGCCGTCAAAAAAACGGTTGATCCGGCCGGTGAGACCGCGCTCCTCCTCGCCACGCCCCGCGAGCAGCTTCGAGCTCATCATGGGGGAGAGCGTAAGGGCGACAAAGCCCGAGACGGCGACCGCACCGGCGAGGGTGAAGGCAAACTCGCGAAACAGCGCGCCGGTCAGGCCGCCCTGGAAACCGATCGGCGCGTACACCGCGGCGAGGGTGATCGTCATCGAGATCACGGGGCCGACGAGCTCGCGGGCCCCGAGGATCGCCGCGTCGAAGGGGGACTTGCCCTCGCGGACGTGGCGCTCGACGTTCTCCACCATCACGATGGCGTCGTCGACCACGATGCCGACGGCCAGCACGATGGCGAGGAGCGTGAGCAGGTTCACGGTGAACCCGAAAAGCAGCATGATAAAAAAGGCCCCGAGCAGCGAAAGCGGCATGGCCACCAGCGGCACCAATACCGAGCGCAAAGACCCCATGAAAAAGAAGATCACCACGCCGACGATCAGCAGGGTCTCGAGCAGGGTTTTCACGATCTCCTTCAGCGCGTCGTCGATATACGCGGTGGCGTCGTAGGCGATGCGCGCCTCGAGGCCGGAGGGCAGCCGTTCCTGGATGCCGGGGAAGGCCTGGCGCACGCGCTCGATCACCTCGACGGTGGAGTCGGTGGGCAACACCCAGATCCCCATGAAGGTGGCTTTCTGGCCACCGAAGCGCACCTCCTCGTCGTAGCTCTCCGCCCCCAGCACCACGTCGGCCACGTCGCCGAGACGGACCAGCGCTCCGTCGCGCTCGGCGACCACGAGCTCACGGAACTGGTCGACATTGTTCAGGTCGGTGTCGGCGACGAGGTTCACCTGGATCATGGAGCCCTTGGTGGCGCCGACGGCCGCGAGGGCGTTGTTGCGCGCGAGGGCCTGACGGACGTCGGAGGGGGCGATGCCCCGGGCCGCGAGCTCCTCGGGCTTCAACCACACGCGCATGGCG
>JBILUB010000275.1:0-3954 GCA_044371245.1 Opitutaceae bacterium | reverse complement strand
ACAGGGCAAACTCCTCGTGCCCGCGATCAATGTGAACGACTCGGTCACGAAGTCGAAATTCGACAATCTCTACGGCTGCCGCGAGTCCCTCGCGGACGGCCTGAAACGCGCCACCGACGTGATGATAGCCGGCAAGGTGGCCTTCGTCGCCGGCTATGGCGACGTCGGCAAGGGCTCGGCCCATTCGCTCAAGGGCTTTGGCGCGCGCGTCATCGTCTCCGAGATCGATCCGATCAACGCCCTGCAGTGCGCGATGGAGGGTTTCGAGGTAAACACGATCGAGAGCACGCTCGGTCGGGCCGACATCTACGTCACCACCACCGGTAATCGGGACATCATCACCCTCGAGCATATGCGGGCGATGAAGGACCAGGCCATCGTCTGTAACATCGGCCACTTCGACAACGAGATCCAAGTCGAACGGCTCAAGCAGGCCCCCGGCGTGAAACACGTGAAGATCAAGGACGGCTACGATGCCTATACCTTCACCGACACCGGGCGCACCCTCTACCTCCTTGCCGAAGGCCGGCTGGTGAACCTGGGCTGCGCCACCGGGCACCCCTCCTTCGTCATGTCGAACAGCTTCACCAATCAGACCCTGGCCCAGATCGATCTTTGGAAGAACAAGGACGTCTACGCCGTCGGCGTCTACCGTCTGCCGAAGCACCTCGACGAAGAAGTGGCCCGATTGCACCTGGAGAAGATCGGCGCCGTCCTCACCACCCTCACCCCGTCGCAGGCCCAGTATCTCGGCGTCCCCGTCGAAGGTCCCTACAAGCCCGAGCACTACCGCTACTGACCCGGTTTTGCCCTCGGGGGTGTTTTTCGGCCGGCCCCCTCGGGCCGGCTTTTTTCGTTCCGACCTGGCGGATCGATTTCCCGGGCGCGCGTGGCGGAACCGGCTCTCTTGGTCGGCGGGGCCCAGGCATCCCTCTCGTCATCTGCGCCCGGGAAGACGAGGAGCGTGGAGGGATCTTGGCGCGAGCCCGCCCCCAGACCCGGTGCGGTCTCGCACCCGATGGCGGAATCGCCCGCGTGAGGCTACCCTCCGCCCATGAATCCCGATGCACATCACACCGATCCCGCGGCCGCACGTATCCTCCGCCATGGCCGTCGGGCCGATGAAATCACCGCGGAGGCGATCGAAGCTCGAGCCGTCGAACTCGCACTGATCGACGGGCAGCCCTCGCGGGATGTGACCGATCTGGACCGTGAGCAGGCTCTGGCCGAGCTGCGCGGTCAGACGCTTCCTGAGGGCAGTTTCGATGACGCGGAGGGCCGGGCCGTGATCTCGCGGGATCCATCGGAGCCGCGATCGATCACGGGTGCGCAGACTCCCATGCGGAACGAACCCGAGGAGCAGGAGCTGGAGGAACGTCTCGTCCTCGAGGGGGTCGAGGAGGCGCAGCATGAGCAGATGCTGGCCGATCGCCGCCGGACGGCGGCCGACTGAACCCCCATCGAGGCCGCCGCGCATCGCCGCCACGACGCCGATCCGTCGTCACCCTTCTTCTCGATCATCCTTCGCAACGCCATGTCCGACTCCACCTCCGCCACCCACTCCGCTCACGCTGCCGCCGCCGGCGAGCCAAACGACCTCCCCTTGCTCTTCGTCAAACCCGGCTGTCCTTGGTGCGAGGAGAGCGTCGCCTTCCTCGACGATCACGGCATCCCCTATCGGCGCCGCGATATCTCCGCGGAACCGGAGGCGCGTGAGGAAATGTCCCGCTTGTCGGGACAGGGGAAGGTGCCGACCCTTTTCTGGCACGGTGAGGTTTTGGCCGATTTTGGCCTGGCCGAGCTGGTGCCCTTTCTGCGAGCGCGCAACGTGGCGTTGGAGGATAGCTGAAATGAGTCCCGATCTCCTCATCACGGCCGGAGAACGTCGCCTGCGGGTGCTGGTCCGAGCCGCGCGCGGGATCAGCCCTAGCTCCTCGAGTGATTACTGCGGTCTGCGAGAGTTTACCGCCGCGACCGACCTACGTGCGCCGGCTACTCCAGCACGATTGGAAACCGAAACAGAGCGAGGCGTCTTCGCGTCGGCGGAAGTCCTGCCGGTGACTGCGCCGGATCCGGCACCTTCGGCGGCCTGGCTGGCCGAGCAGATCGAGGGTGTTTTGGGAGAACGTCCGGGCGAAGCGTGGGGCTTTGCCGCGGAACCACCGCTTTTTCAGGCGGTGCTCGGCCGCTTGCGACCTGGTATCCGCGGCTCGCTGGTGGAGACCATCCAGCGCGATCTCTCCACCGTCTCACCCGCCCGTCTGGCGGAGCATTTTCGGGCGCGCACGTGACGCCACTGTTCCGTGAGGGCGAACCCCGGACCCGGCCCACGCGCAGGCGGGCGGACACGAACTTAGCCGGCCTTGGAACGGTGTTTGGCCGAGGGGCTCTAGCTCACCCAACCGCGGAGCGCCCGGATGTGCGCGATCAGCCGGTGCACATTTTCGGGCGCGATCCGGTCGGTGATCACCGAGCGAGGGTAGTTGTGCTCGGTGTCGAGATGCACCCCATCCTCCGCACCCGGCCGGACGAAATCGGCGACGAAATCCATCCCGCCACGGGGACGCATGAAACGGACGTAGGGGTCGGGGTTCTCACTCTCGATCACGATATCGTCGTGGAGGAAAACGTTGCAGTAGAGGGTCAGATCCCGGAACGAGGCGAACCAGGTTGGCGGGTTTACCAATTGATCGCGGATTATCAGCGTCATTTGGGGAAACGGGTTTAGCAGAACCGCTGCCAAGTATCGTCACACCGTGCGCCTTACTTGACCCCAAGCGTCGACATCGGGCATGCCTCAAGGTTGCGATTTCTTCGCAACCATTTCCATGAGCACCGCGCGCAAACCCGTACTCCTCGTTATTCGTGATGGCTGGGGCCATAATCCCCACCCGGCTCAAAAGGCCTTCAATGCCGTCGCCCTCGCGCACAAGCCCGCGGACGACGCACTCCAAGCCGGCTCTCCGGTCGCCTACGTGTCCGCCAGCGGCCTCGATGTCGGCCTGCCGGAGGGGCAGATGGGCAACTCCGAGGTCGGTCACGAAAACATCGGCGCCGGCCGGGTGGTCGATCAGGAGCTTGTCCGCTTGAACAAGCTTTTCTCCGAGAAACAGCTGGCTGGTAACGCGACCTGGCTCGGGGCTCTTGAGCGACTTCGTACGCGTCCCACGGCCAAACTGCACCTGATGGGCATCGTCTCCGACGGCGGGGTGCACGGCATGCTCGAGCATCTCTACGGGCTGCTGGCCCAGGCCCAGGCCGATGGGGTGGCGAGCGAGCGGGTGTTTATCCATGGCTTCACCGACGGTCGCGACACTCCGCCCACCTCGGCCCTGGGCTACGCCCGTCAACTCGAGGCCAAACTACGTGAACTCGGCGGCTATGGCCGCATCGCCACCATCACGGGACGCTTCTGGGCCATGGATCGCGACAACCGTTGGGAGCGGGTCCAGAAAGCCTACGATTGCCTCACCGGCCGCGCCTATGCCGCGACCGCGAGCAGCGCCGAGGGCGCCATCCAGCACTATTACGATCACCCGCTCTCGCCCACGCAGAACGGCGACGAGTTTATCCCCGCCACCGCCATCCTGGACGCAGCCGGTCGCCCGCTGGCGAAGTTTGAGGACGGCGATGTCGTGCTCTTCTACAACTATCGCGGCGACCGCCCCCGCGAGATCACCAAAGCCTTCGTGCTCGATACTTTCGCCGAGTTTGATCGGGGCCCGAAGCTCGACCTCTACTACGCGACGATGACCGAGTACGAGGCCGGCCTCCCGGTCCGCATCGTTTCGCCGAAACCCCCGAAACTCAAAAACATCCTGGGCGAGGTCGTATCCAAAGCCGGGATACCCCAGTTTCGCTGCGCCGAGACCGAGAAAAACCCGCACGTCACTTTCTTCTTCAACAACTACAACAAGGATCCCTTCCCCGGAGAGGACCGCGCCTGCCCCGCGA
>JBILUB010000203.1:0-4977 GCA_044371245.1 Opitutaceae bacterium | reverse complement strand
CTACGACCTCCAGCCCGAGATGAACGCGGCGGAAGTCACCCGCCTGAGCAAGGAGGCCATCCTTTCCGGCAAGTATGGTCTGATCGTGGTCAACTACGCCAACCCCGACATGGTGGGCCATACCGGCTCGCTCCCCGCCACCATTCGCGCTTGCGAGGCCACCGATGCCGGCGTGGCCGAATTGCTGGCCGCGCTTCGTCAGGTGGATGGGCGGGCCGTCGTCTGCGCCGATCATGGCAACGCCGAGCAGATGTTCGATCCCGAGCTCCGAGGCCCGCACACCGCCCACACGCTCAATCTGGTCGAGGTGTTTGTGGTCGGCGACGGCTTTACCCCCGCGGGCACCCGCCTGCGGGCCGGTGGCCGCCTGGCCGACATCGCGCCCACCGTCCTGCATCTCATGGGCTTGCCCAAGCCCGCGGAGATGAGCGGCTCCTCGCTCATCCTCGCTTGAGCGTCGCCCCGCCGGCGGGGCCCTTTCCGGGTCCCGCCGCCGCCTCCTCCCCCAAACGAGCGCGCGGCGAGGCGGGCGGTCCGGGCCCCCCGCCAGACCCGGCGGATCGGGTCCCGTACCGTCGTTCGCCCCCGCTCTTGTTGCAAATACCCGGGCTTGCACCAGCCCCCGCCCGCGCCCTTTCCTGTGCGGCTTATTCGCCTGTTTTGACGATTCCCTCACCTGGCCCCGAGGCCGGGTCTCCGCTCTCCGCCCCGATATGCATCTAAAAGCGCTCAAGCTTCACGGTTTCAAATCCTTTGCCGACCCGACCACCCTCCGCTTTGAGCCCGGCGTCACCGCCATCGTCGGCCCAAACGGCTGCGGTAAGTCCAATGTCGCCGACTCCATCCGCTGGGTCCTGGGCGAGCAATCGGCCAAGGCGCTTCGCGGCGGCAAGATGCAGGACGTGATCTTCGAGGGCGCCGACACCCGCAAACCCGCCCAGATGTGCGAGGTTTCCCTCTTGCTGACCGACTGCGAAAAGCAGTTGGGCAGCGAGTTTCACGAGATCGAGATCATGCGCCGCGTCTACCGGGACGGCGGCGGCGAGTATTTTTTCAACGGCCAGCCCTGCCGCCTCAAAGACATCCAGAAACTTTTCATGGATACGGGCATCGGGCGCACCAGCTACTCCATAATGGCGCAGGGCCAGATCGACCAGATCCTCTCCTCCAAACCCGAGGAGCGGCGCGCGGTCTTCGAGGAGGCCGCGGGTATCACCAAGTACAAATCGCAGCGCAAAGAAGCCCTGCAAAAACTCGCCCTGACCGACACCAATCTCACCCGCGTCGCCGACGTCATCACCGAGGTCGGCCGCCAGATCGGCTCGCTCCGCCGCCAAGCATCCAAAGCCCTGCGCTACAAATAACTTTCCTGGCGCCTTCGACACCTCGCGCTCGCGCACCATGGCCAGGCTCACGCCGCGCTCGCCGCCCAGCTCGCCCAGCTCGAGGACACCGTGATCAAACTCCGGGCGGCCGCCGAGACCCGCCGCGCCCACCTCCACCAACAACAATCCGCGCTCGAGGAAAAGAAGACCGCCCGCTCCCGCCTCACCCAGCGCGTCCAGGAAGCCCAGCAAGCCGTCTTCGACCTCCGATCAGAAAAAGAACAGGCGGAAAACGCCGCCAACCTCGCCCAGATCAAACGCAGCGGACTCGCCGAACGGCTCGCCTCCTCGCAGGACAATCTCGGGGAGCTCGAGATGCAGCTCCGTGAGCTGGCCTCCCAGGTCGACGCCGGCGCGCAGGACAAGGAGCAGCAACTCACCCTTCTCGGAGGATCCGACGCCGTGTTTCAAGACCGGCATCGCGAACTCGGCGTGCTCGAGGCCGAACTGCAAAAACACGAGCAGGAGATCTCCCAGACCAAGTTCCAGTTGCTCCAGTTCGAGAGCAATGTCGCCCGCCTCCGCACCGACACCACCGGGTTTGAAGTCGACCAAAAGACCTCCGCCCAGCGGCACGAAGCCCTCGCGGCCGAGGTCGAGGGCATGCGCGTGCGCCAGTCCGAGGCCGCCGCCCAGCTCTCCGAGATCGGCGCCCGGGCCGAGGAAGCCCAAGTCGCCAAGGCCCGTACCCAGACCGAGACCCAGGATCTGCAGATTCAAATCGGCGACCTGACCAAAGAATTTCGCGAGGCACAGAAGAAGCTCCAAGAGATCGATCGCAGCCTCGCCCAACGCAGCGCCCGTCTAAAGTTGCTGCAACAACTCGCCGAGAAGTTCGAGGGCTTCGGCGAAGGGGCCAAGGCCATCCTCCAGGGTCGCTTTAATCACCTGCTCGACGGCGCTCCGGCCCTGCCATCCCCGGGTTCCGGACTCTCCGGTGCCGTCCCCGGGGAGGGCGATAACGCCGGACTCTCCGCCCTCGATCCGGGCGCCGGCTCCGGAGCCCCCGTCGTTAAACCCCGCCCGCTCGCCGACGGCCTCAGGCCGCGCGCCGAGTGGGCTCGGGCGCTCGAGGCCCTGCTCGGGGCGGCCAGCGAGGCCGTGGTCGTGGCCGACCTCGACGTCGCCCGGCGGATCCTCGCCGAGCTCGAAAACCAGCAGATCGGCAGCGCTGCGCTCTCCATCTCGAATCTCAAAACCGAACTCCCGATCGCGGCGGAGGCCCCGCCCCCGATCTTGCGGCCCGCCACCGAAGCCCTCGAGTTTGCCGACGAGACCCATCCCGCCACCCCGCTCCTGCGCGCCTGCTATCTGGCCGACGACCTCCACTCCTTTCTCGAGTACTGGCGCGCCCATCCCGACTTTCGTTTCCTCGCCGTCGCCACCGCCAAGGGTGAACTGGTCGACGCGCGGGGCGTGGTCTACGGCGGCTTTCGGAAAAAGTCCGGCGGCGCCGGCAGCCTCGTGCAACGCGAGATCGACCTGCGCGACACCGCCAAGGCCCTGGCCGACGACCAAATCGCCCACGATGCCCAGCGCCTCGTGATCGAGGGCTTGCAAAACCGGCTCTCGGAGGCCGAACGCTCCCTCGAGGACAAGAGAGCAGAGGTGCTCGAGGCCACGCAGACCCTCGCCTCCGTCCAGCAGGAAGAGCGCGCCGCCCAGCGAAGCGTCGAGGAGATCGCCCAGCGCGTCGAGCGGATGACCCGCGAGCTGGACTCGCTCGACGCCGCCCGGCTCGAGACCCAGGCCCGCTTCGACCGCGCGCGCGAGCAGCTGGTCGACGCCGAGCGCTCGGTCGAGGCCGGCCGTGTCCGGATCAACGAGCTGGAAACCCTCGTCGCCGCCCAGCGGGTCGAGCGCGACGTCAAACGCGACACCCTCGCCCAGGCCCGCCTCGAACTCGCCGAGCGCCGCCAGAAGGTCGAGGTCCTCGACCGCGGCCTCGCCGACATGCAGCGTCGCCGCTCCCAGATCGCCGAGATCCTCGTCCAGCGTCAGCAGGAAATCGAGACCTGGACCGATCAGACCTCCGCCCTTGATCAGGAAACCGATGCCCAGCGCGCCCGCGCCGCCCAGCTCGCCGAGACCCTGGTCGTCGCCTCCGGGCAGGTGGAGCAGGTCCGCCTCGAACTCAGCGAGGTCGAGCGCGCCATCAACCACGTGGAGAACTCCCAGGATGGCATCCGCACCGACGCGGAGAAGAGCGCGGCCGACCTCAGCCGTTGCGAAATCGAGCTCGCCCAGACCCGTAGTCGCGTCGACTTCATCGTCGAGGACGTGCAACGCGAGTATCAGTTGCCCGTGGGCAGCTACGACTGGCGCGGCTTGCTCTATCGGGCGGACGAGGAGCCGCCCGACATCAAGGATCTCGACTTGGACGACGAGGAGGACGGCGAAAGCGGTCCCGGGGTAGCTCCCTCCGCGGTTGAGCCCACCCGCGCCCCCGTTTCGGAAACCTCCGAGCCGTCCGAGCAGACCGCCTCGGCCGATGGGAACGCACCCGCAGCCCAGGCGCTTCCCCTCCGCCGTCGACGGAAAAAAGGGCCCAAGCCCGATCCGACCGAGGAGGATCTGGCCGCGCTCGCCGCCGCCGCCGATTGGACCGCGATCAAAACCGAGATCGACGCGCTCCGCGCCCGCCTGGCCGGCATGGGAGCGGTCAATGTCGGCGCCATCGAGGAATACGCCGAGCTCAAGCAGCGCTACGATTTTCTCCGCGGCCAGAGCGACGACCTCGCGACGGCGAAAACGGATCTGATGAAGACCATCGACGACATCAACCGCACCTCGATGGAGCAGTTTCAAATCACCTTCGATCAGATCAAAAAGAACTTCATCTACACCTTTCAGACCCTCTTCGGCGGCGGTGTCGCCAACCTCGAGCTCGTCGCCACCGACGACGTGCTCGAGAGCGGCATCGAGATCACCGCCCAGCCCCCGGGCACCAAACTCAAGAGCATCACCCTGCTCTCGGGCGGCCAGAAAACCCTCACCGCCGTCGCGCTCCTCTTCGCGCTCTACATGGTGAAACCGTCACCGTTTTGTTTGCTTGATGAGCTCGACGCCCCCCTCGACGAGTCCAACATCGGGCGCTTCACCGACCTGCTGAAGAAATTCGTGCACGAGTCCCAGTTTATCATCATCACGCACAACAAACGCACCGTGGCCGCCGCGCACTCGATATATGGCGTGACGATGGAGGAGCGGGGAGTTTCCAAGACGGTCTCGATGCGCTTCAACCAGGTCAAAGGCGAGCCGGAGTCCCACGCCGAGAACATCGCCGAGTCCGTGCGCGGCGCCAAAGCCCGCTCGGCCGCCTCCACCGCCGCCGCACTCAGCCTCTAAACGCCCCATGAGCATCTCCCGAATCAAGTTCCAGTGGGCCGGCGCCCGCAGCACCCCGGGAGATTGGTATCTCGGTCTCTTCGGCCTCTACCGGCGAAAAAGCGGCCGTGGACTCGGCCTGGCCATCAGCCTGCGCGGTTTGCTCGCGTGGACGCTGGGCGCCGCCGCCGCCGGCTACTTTGGCGGAGCGGCCTACTTCTGGTGGAAGCAGGAGCAAAGGCCCTACAACTTCGTCACCTACTCG
>JBILUB010000002.1:0-29683 GCA_044371245.1 Opitutaceae bacterium | reverse complement strand
CTCACGGTGACGTCTTCGCCACCTTGCCGCACTCGCCCCGGCGCTGTCAGTCCCTTGTTACTCCGCTGCTTTGTCCGGGCTCGCCCCGGGGTGGTCGCTAGATAGCAAAGAAGCTTGCGAATGCCTAGCTGCCTGTGAGGTGATTGCTCGGTTACAAGGGAAATGGGGACGCCGAGATTCCTATAGTGAGGACCTCGATAAATGGATCGAGGAGAATCCCATTGTGGTTCCCGATGATCTGAAGGTTGCAGCTGATTTAGCAATTTCCAGAATCCTAGCTCCCGATTCTGAGCTCCCAGATTTATGGGATGAAGGAGGACGAAATGAAGAGTGGCACAACGTAGTCGATGAACTCAGGGTTCGCGTAAGGGGCAAATAAAGAATGAAGACTGAGCCTAACAAAGCGATGCAGCCAATGCGTATGCTTGTCACGAATCGTGCTTTTTCCCCGCTTCGCGGGGGCACGATTCGCGCCAAGCATACGCATGGCTGATCTTTGACGTTAGGCAGAGGAAAACATGCCGTCCCCAATATCCCACGAGAAATATAGGTTTTTGCGTCGTTCACTATTGGACGTTCATGTAAGCCGATATCAGACGGTTATGCAGCTCAGCACGGGAATTTCATTCGCCGCCGCATCTTTAGGCGTCACTAATTCGCCTAACGCCAAGACCGAAACATGGGAGTCACTGTTCATTTTTCACTCAGCATGGTGTCTATTGATGATTGCTGCGATAACTGGTTTTTACTGCCTTCATGATTGGATGGCTTCGCCGGCGAAGCAGTGTCGATTACTAGAGGCGCTGTATGAGGCCCAAACTCCCATAGATCGCGTTCCAGCTCCAGCATCGAAAGCGGCCACCGTTGCCTATGTATGTCATAAATTCTGTATATTTTTAGGAATCCTTTGCTATACGGCATACCGCGTTCTTTCTTTGTTTTAGCTTCCACGCAGAATATCCACATGATTTGCGCTGCACCACAGCACAGAATAATGAAGACTGAGCCTAACAAGGCGCTGGAGACAACTCCGGTAGCTGTCACGCTGAGTGCTGTGGCACTCATCGCGCCATCTCCCTTCGTGTCTCATCTTTGACGTTAGGCAGAAAAAACCATAAAACACCATGTTACGCATACTTGCCTTGCCAATTCTCGTGCTGCTGAGCGCGTGCACGACACCAAACTCTAGCAGCAGTAGCTACCCCGTCCAATTATTAGCCGACGACAGTGTGCTAATATCGAAATGCAAGGTTCTTGGCCCTGTCTCCACTGATACAAGAGGTGGCCCATTCGATTTCAACCAAGTCGCAGAGACCGAATTTAAGCGAATTGCCCACGAAAGATATAATGCAGATGCAGCCGTAATTACCACGCGCAAGGCATTGCCATTCGGAAGAATTATACTGGAAGGAAACGCCCTGAGATTCGAGAAATAAAAAATGAGGCTAATAAAGCGTCTGGCTGATCTTTGACTTTAGGCAGAAATAGAATGTCATACGCACAACTACTTGCGACTCCTGAATGGCAATCGCGACGCGGCGAAATACTAAGCCGAAAGCAGTTTTGCGATGATTGCGGAAGAGCAAGTTGGCACGTTAAACTAGAAATACACCACCTATACTACACCTTAGGAATGATGCCATGGGAGTATCCTGATTCAGCCTTAGTTCCGCTGTGTAGAGAATGCCATCAAAAAAGACATGGGATCAAAAAGCCAATTCTTCGAAAGCGAAACGGAGACATTATTATGCACTCGCCGATATGCTTAAGGTGCGATGGGGCAGGCTACATACCGCCATTTAGGCATGTTCAGGGTGGTGTCTGTTTTCGCTGCTGGGGGTCCGGATATAATCTTGATCTAGCAGAACAAGGGAATCCGAATGCCTAGAAAAGTTAGGAGTAGATCAGAAAGAATGAAAAATGAGCCTAACGAAGCGGTGGAGCGAAGCCGATTGCTTGTCACGGATCATGCTTTCGCATGCTCCGCGCCAAGCAACCGTCTCGCTCACCTTGAGCGTTAGGCAGAACCGAACTTGACGAACCCAGATGAGTCCCTAGTGTCCCGTTATGACCGTCCTTGAGCTTAAACGGGAGGCGAGCCGCCTTAAGCCTCGCGAACTACGTGAGTTGCGTGCTCATCTCATGCGGCTCACTCGGAACACGCCTGAATGGCGTAAGTCGATGTCCAAGAAGTTGAACGCAGTATCTGCCGGTAAGTTTGTTACCTCGGAACAGTTAGAAGCGAAAATTCGAGGTGCCTAAGGTTCCTCGATTCACTCTTGTCTTTGAGGAGGGCGCGAGCGAGTTCATCCTCGCTCAGCCCAAGAAGCGCCAAAGGCGTCTAATGGACATTTGTTATTCCATCGCGTCTGTTCCATTTGCTGTTCCAGACTACATTCTTCCGGACGCAGACGGCCGCGATGTGTCGCATGTCCTTACCGAGGGCTATCTCATAGGCTACTGGATTGACGCTCCCGTTAAGCGGGTTGTTATCGCTGAGATAGAAGCAGAAGAATAAAACTGAGCCTAACAAAGCGATGGAGCCAACTCCGGTAAATGTCACGATCCCTGCTGACGCAGGGCTCGCGCTATTTACCTCCGTGGTTCATCTTGGACGTTAGGCATACCAGAATCAGCAGAAACCCAAACCGACCATGACCAATCCAAAAGACGTTCCAGCGATTGTTCTTCCTCAACCGGGAACTCACGCAGAGCCGCTCGTTGCCTCAGAATTGAGGGATGCTGACGGCCGTGTTTTATCCATAGGGCGATCATGGATTCCGAAAGACCGGAAGACCCTAACTTTTTATCCCACGCATCCCGCACAACCGGGCAAAGCTCCAGACAGTGCATCAGTTCTGATTCACTTAGAGGAGGCCAAGGTATTAAATCTTTTCTGCGGGAGGGCATGTTCGTGCGCGGGGCTCCCAGACCATTTTCACTTCGAGCAGACCCAGAAGTAGATACTGAGCCTAACAACGCAGTGGAGCCAACTCCGGTACCTGTCACGGATTGTGCTGGCGCACACTCCGCGCCAGATACACTCCGCGGCTCACTTTGGACGTTAGGCAGAAAAGAAGAGGGACCATGCGGAAGAGGCATCCAGTAGGTCGGCTCCCAGTAGCTATAGCCGTCGTCGGTCCACCACGTCAGAGGACGCTCGGTGTTCGTGTCCACCCAATCCGTCGCGGCCATGTAAGCGACCGCGTAGCAGCCGCCGTCAGTGACAAGCACGGACTCCGCCTCTGGCGGCAGTTGTTGGTTTACGTTTATCCAGTTCATAAGAAAAAATGAGCCTAACCAGGCGATGCAGCGAAGCCGTATGCCTGTCACAGATCGCGCTGGGCGCGCTCTGCGCCAGTCACACGTCTCGCTGATCTTTGACGTTAGGCAGAATCATGAACAAACCCGCAATCAAGCTCATGCCCGACTATGGCTGCTCGCCGCTTTGGCATGACGGCGGAGCGGAAGTCGGAAATATCGATCCATACGATATCGAGCTTTCAGATTCGCTGAGATCGGATCTGGCCGCTTGGAGTGCCTGCTACGAATCCCACCTTGATTTACGGGATCCGGCGTCGTGCAGTTGGACGAAAGCCGAAGAGGTGGCATTCGATACCACGGGAGTAGTATTATGGAAGAGGCTCGTCGAAGAAGTCGGCGGTCGCTACTCCGTCTCGTTTTACGGAATAAACGAAAAAAGAAAATGAGCCTAACAAGGCGCTGGAGCCAAGACGATTGCTTGTCACGGGAGGTGCTATTTCCGCACTTCGTGCGGGCACTTCCCGCGCCAAGCAACCGTCTGGCTCAGCTTTAACGTTAGGCAGAAGAAGCATGATATTCGCGACTAAAGTAACCTTCTCGGCCAAAGGCTCTACATTCCGCCCGTCGCTGGCTCGTCTTCCCTTCTCGTCTTTTCACGATACCGGAGCGATTGGGACATGCGGAATCTACCGCGGCGTCCCAACACCCTACGGAGCCGCCGACTTCGATGACCTCCGGGATTCGCTCGAGCGAGGTGGCAAACGGCATCGAGTTACTCAGTCGTATCCGTGCGGGTGCGGTCAGCTGGAAGGCACCCACGATTCGGGAGAAAGGCACCGTCCGATGATTTTTGCTCCTTCGTTCATCCAACCGTTATTCCTATGAGCGCTCAATACGCACCTTGGATTCTAGCCGCCCCGTTGCGCTTGTTGGCGCGTTTTCTCTATCGGGTGATCGCATGCCATTCGGATCGTCTGCCCGCAGGGGGGGCACTTTTGGTCGCCAATCATCTCTCCTATGTGGATGTGGTGGTCCTGCAACTGGCCTGTCCCCGACCGATCAGGTTCGTGGGGCATGAGTGGCTATTGAAGGCGTCGTGGTTCTTCCGCGTCGTGTATCGATTGACCGGGACGATTCCGGTTTCGCCAGACAACGCGTTGATGACTGTACGTCGGGTCAGCGAGGCGCTTCGACGAGGGGAGTATGTGCTCCTGTTTCCGGAGGGTGCGATTTCCCGAACGGGGCAATTGATGGGAATCCGAAGGGGCTTCGAGGTGATGGCTCGGCGGGCGGAAGTGCCGGTAGTTCCGGTCTACCACGATGGTCTTTGGGGGTCGCTCTTTTCGTTTTCGGGTCATCGTTACGTTTTGAAATGGCCCCGCGTGAAGCCGACTCCGGTGTGTGTGGTCTGGGGTGTCCCGATCCCATGCGAATCCGCCGACCCCCTTAGCGTTCGGCGGGCGCTTCTCGATCTTGGTCGGGAGGCCTTTGAGGAGCGGCCCCATCTGCGACGTCATCTTGGAAGAGAGGTGGTGCGGGAATTGTGCAAGCGCCCTGGACAAATCGAGATCGTCGATCGGACGAGTTCCCGCCGCGAATTGAGGGCTGCGCAACTCGTCGCTGCGGCTGCGGTGCTTGGCCGCCATCTAAGGGCGACGGTGGAGGAGGGGCGTGTAGGTATCGTGCTGCCGCCGGGTGCGGGGGCCACGATTGCCAATCTCGCGATTTTGATCTCGGGCAAGACTCCCGTAAATTTGAATTTTTCCGCCGGGCGCGCGGCGCTTGAGGCCAGCATGCGGGTGGCCGGGGTTCGTACGGTCTTGAGCGCCGATGCGTTGAAGGCGAAGTTGCCGGACTTTCCTTGGCCGGAGGATACCCGTGATTTTGTTGCGACGATGGGTGCCGCCGGCGGGAAGCGTGCGATGCTGCCTTGGTTAGTGGCGGCTTGGGTGTTGCCCAATCAGTGGACGGCCAATCTTCTTGGATTGCCACGAGTGGGCGATCGAACCGAAGCGGGTTTGCTTTTCACCAGCGGCAGTTCCGGGGAACCGAAGGGAGTCGTGCTGACGCACCGGAACCTGTTGGCGAATTGCTGGCAGATCGCATCGCTCTCGATTCTCCCGTCGAGCGCCTCGATCCTGGCCTGTCTGCCGGTGTTTCATAGTTTCGGGTTCACCGTGGGGATTTGGTATCCCTTGTTGCGGGGCTGCCGGGTGGTTACGGTGCCGAGTCCGTTGGAGACCCGGAAAATCATCGATGCAATTCGCGAGGAGGAATGCAGTGTATGGATCGCAGCACCTACTTTCGCGCGCCCGGTGTTGAAGAAGGCGGATCGTCGAGATCTACGGACGCTGCACATCCTGGTCACCGGGGCGGAGAAGTTGCCCGAGGATCTGGCGGCGTACTCCCGCGAGAAGTTTCACTTGGAAATTATGCAGGGATACGGGCTCACCGAAACCACCCCGGTCGCGGGGGTGAATCAGCCGGATCCACCGGTCGTTACTGATACGGGCGAGGCGCAAGCCGGGCAACGGGCGGGCTCGATCGGGCGTTTGCTGCCCGGGATGAGTGCGCGCGTACTCGATCCAGAGACGATGGTGGAGAAGGTGGAGAGCAGTACCGGCCTGATCGTGCTGAGCGGGCCGAATGTTTTCGCCGGCTATTTGGATAATCCTGAAAAAACCGCAGCCGCCTTTCACAATGGTTGGTTCGTGACAGGGGATCTTGGGCGCTTCGACGATGATGGTTTCCTTTTCATCGAGGGGCGTTTGTCACGCTTTTCGAAGATCGGGGGAGAGATGGTGCCTCACGGTACGATCGAGCAGAAATTGGTCGAGGTCTTCGGCCTGGAAGGGGCCGAAGGTTACGTGGTGTTTGTCGCAGGTGTGCCCGATCCGGCGAAGGGCGAGCAACTCGTTCTCTTAACCACTCGTCCCGAACTGACAGCCGAGGCCGTGCGGGAGAGGCTCGCGTCGTCCGGTGTAACGAATCTTTGGATACCCAAGGCGGTCAAGTTGGTGGAGGCCATACCGGTGCTCGGCACCGGCAAGCTGGATCTGAAGGCAGCGAAGGCGCTGGCATCGTCGTGATCCGCCGGTCGGCATCCTTTTCGACTCGGGTGAAAAATCCTCGCACACTTCAGTGTCAACCGAGGCTGCGTGAGCCAGACCGATTGAATCGAGCCCGGGGGGATTGGCTGGCGATGATCCGCCTGAGCCGCGCGACCCTCGCGAGCGCGGAAAGCGAGTCAGACGAGGAATTTGATCGGGTACGGGCAGGGGGCGGCTGCGTTGCCGTGTCTCGAGGCGGGACTGGTCAGTTGCGGGTGCTGCTTGGAGGGAGCTGCCCCGTGTCTTTGGGGGCAACTTTCTCGGTTATGCGAACGGGATCAATTAAGGGGGAACTCGACGATGCGAATTGATTGTCATGTGCATGCGGTGGGCACGGGGCGGAGTGGCAGCGGTTGTTGGTACCGGCCGCGGGGTTTCACGCGCGTGGGCGAGCCGTTTTTGCTGCGCTCGATGGGTTTGCCGGGGTCCGCCTTGAGGGGGGATTTCGAGACCTTGTACGTCGATGTCCTGCGTCGGCAGATTCGTGAGGCGGGATTGGACGCAGCTGTTATTCTAGCCCATGAACAAGCGTATCGGGAAGATGGTTCGTTGATCGAGGGCAGTGGCTCATTCTACGTGCCAAATGATTACGTGTTGGGCTTGGCGAGAGGGCACCGGGAGTTTTTGGCTGCCGTATCGATCCATCCGGCGAGGGCGGATGCGTTGAACGAATTGGAGCGCTGCATCGAGGGAGGGGCGGTGTTGCTGAAGTGTCTGCCGAACTGCCAGAACATCGATTGGAACGAGCGGCGTTACCGGCCCTTCCTCGAACGCATGGGTGAGGCGGGTTTGATTTTGCTGGCGCACACGGGCAGCGAACGGACGATGCCGGTCTTGCGGCCCGATCTGGCGACTCCGCGGATGTTGACCCAGGCGCTGGAGGTGGGCGTGACGTGCATCGCGGCGCACTGCGGCACGGGTATGGTCGCGATCGATCCGGATTACTTTGAGGAATTTGTCGGCATGACGCGGAGGTACCCGAATCTTTATGGCGACAACAGTGCTTTGGCTGGTTTGAGCCTGCGTTTCCGGCCGAGGCAGATGCGAGCGATCAGGGAGGACGAGGAGTTGGCGGCTAGGATCATCCATGGCAGCGACGTGCCGGTGCCTTCGAGTGGATTAGTGATGGCGGCGCTGGGGATGGTGGGCTGGGCCGACTACAGTGCTTCCCGTCGTTATCTCGGCGCGATGGCGCGTGATTTGATGCTGAAGCGGGCCTTGGGGTTTCCGGCCGAGTGCGAGACCCGTCTGGCCGTGCTTTTACGGCGGGCCGGGAGGCTCAGGGATCGAAGTCCGGGGGCGGGTGCCGGTTGAGCGTGCGGGTGATCCGTTAGCGCCAGCCCTGCAGAAAGTCTTCCAGTTGGTCGAGGCTGGGACTTTGTCCGGTTCGGACGTAGTGCCCGCTGGTGCAGACGCCGAGGGTGAGGCAGGCCTCGGGGCCTAGGCCTAGTAGCTGTCCTTGACTAAAGCCGGCGTTAAAGTGGTCGCCGGCGCCAGTCGTGATGAGGGGCGTCTCGCAGTAGGGGCCGGGTATCCAGTGGGTGCCGTCGGGGGTAGCGCAGGCGGCGGATTCGCGCGGGTGGATGACGACCGTGTCGAGGCCCAAGGTTTTGCGAATCGCGACGCAGGCCGCGCGGAGTGAGCTTTCGTCCTTGCCCGGAGCGGGCAGGGAGAGGGCTCCGGCCACTTGCTGGGCCTCTTTCAAGTTTAGGCCGAGGGTGACGCGGCCGAAGGTGCCGAAGCGGGCGATCAGGGCGAGGGCTTCGAGGAGGTCTTCTCGGGTGCGTTTTTCCGGATCGGCGAGGTCGAAGAAATAGCCGCGCGGGTCTGAGCCGGGCGGGCGGGCGGGGAGGGTGGGCAGCAGTTTTTCGACGAGGTCGCGGAAAATGGCGGTCATGTTCGGGATCATGGTCCAGTTGACCAGGGCGACTAGATCCGCGGTGGCGAGGGAGGCGCGGAAGCGGTCGGGGCCGACGACAGCCTCGATGTGGGGCAGGGTGATGGAATCGAGGCTGCGGAGCTGGCCGAGCATGACTTTGCCGTCGCCGAACTCGACCGCGATGGTGGTGGCTGGTTCGCAGAGGGAGTGAATTTCGGCGCGGGCCACAAAGGATTCAAAAACGGGATGGGGGGTGGGGCGGCCGAGCGAGCCGACGTAGGTGATCCGGGTGCCGGCGGCGAGGAGGGCGGCGGCCATGATGGGGCCGTTTCCGCCGAGCTTGTCCATCAGCGGATAGAACTCGAGGTTGGTGCTTTTGCCGGCGGCCCCCGCGATACGGGCGGCGAACTCAGGGATGGTGGCGATGGGAGTGAAGGCGGCGCCCTGGCCGAGGCGGGTGGCTACCGGTTTCACGATGGTGTCGACGAACCCGTCGAGGCCGACGAGAGCGTGACGGGCCGGCGAGCGGGATCGGGCGTCGCGCAGGGCGGTGAGGGCGCGGAGTTTGAAATCTTGCATGGCGGCGGGGCGGACGAAGCGGGCAGGAAGGGATGGGGCGGTGGAGTCGGCAACCGGTAAATGTTCCAGTGAGCGCGCGGGGAAAATCCGCGCGTGGTCGATGGGTTTGGCGTTGAAGGGGCGGACACGAGGCGGCTTGGTGGCGGACACCTCGCCGTGCGAGGTCCCTTTTTTGGAACATGCCCGCCACCACCTCCGTCCTCGCCACGGTCAACATCATCCAAGTTTTCACCACGACCGATTTTGTCGGGCAGGTGATCACGGTCGGCCTCGGGCTGTTCAGCATCGTGGCGTGGACGGTGATGTTCGGGAAGTTTGCGGAGTTGAAGCGTCTCCGGCTGTTGAATTTTGCCTTTGAGCAGCGCTTGCGGGATGAGCGCACGCTTTTGGATCTGCCGGAATCGTTTCGGACGCGCCGCTCGATTCCGTACGCCGATGTGTATGCGGATGCGGTGGAAGCCTACTGGCGGGCGGCGTCGATCCTGCAGGAAAAGGGCATCGATTCGGGGCGTGCCCGTCTGGAGCACGCGGAGAACGGCATCCAGCGAGCGATCGCGCGGCAGACCCTGAGGTATGAGAGCAGCATGATTTTTTTGGCCTCGATCGTGTCGGGCGCTCCGTTCCTCGGGCTTTTTGGAACGGTGTGGGGGGTGATGGAGGTTTTCTCGGCGGTGTCGATGCAGGCGCAGGCCAACTTGCAGACGCTGGCGCCGGGCGTGTCCGCCGCGCTGTTGACGACGATCGCGGGGCTGGTGGTCGCGATTCCCTCGGTGTTCGGCTACAACGTGCTTTTGACCAAGACGCGACAACTCGCGACCGAGTTGGAGAATTTCGCCTCGGCCTTGGCGGATCGTCTGGAGCTGGAGTCGAAGTAAGCCGGGGCGAACCGGCAACGAAGCGGTAATTAAAAAACGGATACACGTATGGCCCGCACTTTTCGCCGCAATCGTCAGATGCATGCGCTCTCGGAGCTGAATGTGACCAATCTGCTGGATCTGGCCTTCGTGCTTCTGATCATCTTCATGATCGCGACCCCGCTCATCAACCAGGAGCAGAAGATCGAGGTCGATCTGCCGGTCGAGACGCAACGGCCGCAGACGACGCCGAAGGAGACGCGGTTTGTGGCGATCACGGTCAAGGCAGACGGGCTTTACCGGATCGACGCAGATGGGAATCGGCCGCTTGGGCCGCGTGATCTACCCGGCCGTTTGCAGGCGCTGGTGGCGGCCTCGCCCGGTGATCCTCCGGCGATCAACATCCGGGGGGATGCCGGGGTGGACTTTCAGAAGATCGTGACTTTGATGGACGAGTTGAAGAAAGCCGGTCTGAACCAGGTGAATTTCGATACGCAGGTGAGAAACTGAGGTCACGATGCCCGGGACGCTGGTAAAACCTCTGAGCTATGGTCCGAGCAGCGCGGCGGATCCGACCGCGGATCGGCGCTTCGGCGGTGCGTTCTGGATGTCGGCTTTGATGCATGGGCTGGCGGTGGCGCTGGCCCTGCTGCTGACCGTGGCCCTGAAGGATCGCTCGAAGCCGGAGGAAAAGCCGTTCGAACTGGTGGCAGGCCCGGGAGATGATTTTAACGCCAGCGAGGCGCCCGCGGGGAGCGAGGCGGGCGCGGCGGAGCTGGGGGAGATCGCCTTCACGCCGACGAGCGAGGTGCCGAGCTGGACGCCGCCCGCCCCGGTGCCGGTGGAGCCTTTGCCGCCGGCGCCGCCGCCTCCGC
The DNA here is from genome assembly GCA_044371245.1 of Opitutaceae bacterium. Classification (GTDB taxonomy): domain Bacteria; phylum Verrucomicrobiota; class Verrucomicrobiia; order Opitutales; family Opitutaceae; genus IMCC26134_A. The sequence continues at coordinate 19,122 of JBILUB010000002.1, read as the reverse complement.
CTACGCCGGTCGCTCCGGTAGCCCCGGCCGCTCCGACCACCGCGGCCGAGCCGCCGCCGGTGCCGAATTTTACCCGGCAGATCAATCGCACGATCCAGAGAGAAAAGGCGAAGACGGATCGTGAGATCAAAAAGCAGCGTGAGGCCGAGTCCCGGGCGGCGAAGGAGCGGCAGTTGGCCGACAAGCGGCTGTCCTTCGAGGAGTATCAGCGGAGTCTGGGAAACAAGAGCTCGCCGGCGCAGCGGGCCGCCGCGGCCGGGGCGGGGGCCGGCCCCCGGCTGGATCCAAAGGCGATCAAGCAGGGGGTGACGGGTGGCACGGGGCCGGGCTCGAAGGGCGCGGGCGGCACGGCCTTGAGCGCGAGCCTGGCGACGGAGATGCAGCGGTATTTCGCGATGCTGACGCTGAGGCTGCGCGAAGCGCATGCGAAGCCGGGCGGGGTGAGTGATTTGTTGAGCGCGGACGTACAGTTCACGCTGGCGGCGAACGGGGCGATCTCGGGGGTGCGGATCGTGCGGTCCTCGGGCAATGCGGACTTCGACCAGTCGGTGCTGGAGGCCTTCGCGCGGGTGCGCATGCCGGCGAGGCCGGATGGCAAGTCGGACGTGAACACGCTGACCTTCCGAATCAAGGAGGCGTGAGGGGCGCGGGCCCCGGGTCTGGAGCGGTGTTGGTCGGCGGGCCCGGGGGCGCGGAGGCGCTCAGCGGCCGAGGACGGATTTTAGGACGCGGCCGAGGTCGCCCACGCGGTAGGGCTTGGTGATGTAGCCGACGAAGCCGAGCTCAAGGTAGCGTTTGATCATCTCGTCGTCGTCGTAGCCGCTGGTGACGATGGCGCGCACGTCGGGGTCGAGTTCGCGCAGGCGTTTAAAGCATTCTTCGCCGCCCATGCCGCCGACGACGGTGAGGTCGAGGAGGACGGCGTCGTAGGGGCGGTTGACGTTGAGGTAGCGTCGGTAGAGCTGGATCGCCTCCTCGCCGTTGCGCGCGATGTCGTGGGTGTAGTCGAGGCTGGCGATCATCGCGCCGGTGAGTTCACAGATCTTTTGGTCGTCGTCCATGAAGAGGACGCGGCCGGTGCCGAAGCGGAGGGTGGGGGCGGCGCGGACTTTTTCCTGAAGTTGTTTGGTGGATACAGGGAGGAAGACGCTGAAGAGGGTGCCGATGCCGGGGGTGGACTGGACGCCGATGCGCCCGCCGTGGCGGCGGACGATCGAATCGACGGTGGAGAGGCCGAGGCCGGTGCCGGTCTTTTTGGTGGTGAAGAAGGGGTCGAAGATGCGGGCGAGGATTTCCGGGGGGATGCCGCCGCCGTTGTCCTGGACGTCGATGCGGAGGTAGCGGCCGGCGGGGAGCTCGTCGATCTCGAGCTCGGCGAGGGTGACGTTGTCGGCGCGGACGGAGACGCGGCCGTCGGCGGGCACGTGCATGGCCTGGATGGCGTTGATCACGAGGTTTTGGACGACTTGGAGGATCTGCCCTTTGTCGACCTCGATGGGGAGCAGTTCGGGGTCGGCGTCGACCTTAACGACCACGGGGCTGCCGGCGGCGGCGAGGCGGACGGCGTTTTGAAGGAGGTCGGCGGGGGCGACGACCTGGCGGGTGGCGTGGGAGCCGCCGCCTTTGGCGAAGGTGAGGAGCTGGCGGGTGAGCTGTTTGGCGGCGAGGCAGGCTTGTTCGGAGGCGTCGAGCTGGTTGAAGTCGCGGTTGTCCTTGGCCGTGGAGACGCCGCCGAGGATGGTGGTGAGGAGGTTGTTGAAATCGTGGGCGATGCCGCCGGCGAGCAGGCCGAGGGATTCGAAGCGGTTGGCCCGGACCAGCTCCTCGGGGGTGAGGTTCATCTCCTCGGGGTCGCGGAAGACGATGACGAAGCCGACGAGGACGCCGGCTTTGTCGCGGGCTTCGCGGGCGGTCCAGACGATGGGGCGGGGCGAGGCTTCGGGGCCGCGGGGGGCGAGGGAGTGGAGGTCGCTGAGGCGGGGGCGGCTGTCGGGGCTGGAGGATTGGTTGAGCGCGACCTCGACGGCGTCTTCGGCGGTTTTGCCGTCGGCGCGGTGCACGAGGGTGAAGATGGAGGCGAGGGGCTGTCCGAGGGCGGCGGCGGGGGAAAGCGCGAGCAGGGTGGAGGCTTTGGCGTTGAGGGCGGCGACGAGGCCGCGGGCGTTGGTCATGATGACGCCCTCGGCCATGGCACCGAGGGTGCACTCGATGAGGTCGGGCGGGGTGGCGCCGGGGCCGGCGCCGAGGCCGGCGAGGGAGATGGCGTAGCCGGTGACGCGGGCGAGTTCGCCGCGGCGGTTGAGCTCACGTTGGAAGGCGATGAGGGCGGGGACTTTTTCGCCGCGACCGTCGCGGAGCTCGAGGATGCGACGGCCTTCGTCGCCTTCGGCGTGGGCGGGTTGAAAAAAGTCGGCGAGGCCTTGGTTGAGCAGGTTATGGGGCAGGGCTTGGAGGAGCGGGCCGGGCTCGGGGAGGGTGGCCTCCTCGGCGTCGGCACTGGTGCCGAGCAGGCGATGCCAGGCGGCGGAGAACCAGTGTTGTTGGTGGGTGAAATCGAGGTCGAAGGCCGCGAGGCTGCCCTGGGTGGAGAGGCGTTGGAGGCGCTCGTCGTTGAGCAGGCTGATTTCCTCGAGTTCTTTGCGCTCGGTGATGTCGAGGTGGAGGCCGGAGACGCGTTGAAGGGCGCCTTCCGGGCCAAAGACGCGCATGCCGACGCAGGCGACCCAGAGGTAGCGGCCGTCGCGGTGGCGGAGACGGTACTCGACGGCGAAGGGGCGGGCACCGGCGGGTTGGCGGCGGGGCACGTGGTCGGGTGCGGCGGCGGTGTCGTCGGGGTGGACGATGCGGCGCCAGGTGGCGAGGGTGTCGGGCAGCTCGTGTTCGGTGTACCCGAGCATGCGTTTCCAGCCGGTGGAGGTGCTGAGCTCGCCGTTGTCGAGGCGGAGGTCGAAGAAGCCGATGGAGGATCTATTCGCGAGGAGCGTGAGCGCGTCCTGCATCGGGTGGGAGGGCGGGGGAGTGGGAAACGCCGTGCCGAGCTCGGGGAGTGGCACGAGGGTGGCGATCCAGCCGCCCTCGGGACTGACAGGATCGAGCCGGAGGTGGAAGGAGCGGGTCGAGGCGAGGGGACGAATGCTTTGGGGGCGGCTGGTGGCGGCGTCGCGGAGCGCTTCCCACTGAATGGCCAGCATCGCCGGGTCGTCGGTCGAGAATTCGAAGCTGAGGAGGGCCACGAGGTGGCGCGCGCGCAGCGCCTCCACCGGCTGGCCCAGGGCCTGGGCGGCGGGGGGGGTGGCTGACTGGATGCAGCCCTCGGCGTCGAGCAGGAGGACGGCGGGGGCTTCGGTCGAAGCGGCGTGGGCCATGGGGCTGGACTAGAGGAACGCGAGCGAGGGGGTGCGTCGAGCTTCGTCTGCGGCGGGGAGCGTATCCTTGCCCGGAGGCCGGCTGGCCCGGCGGTGGCGGGCCCGTTCAGGGGGCGGCGGTGGCGAGGGTGCGTGCGGACTGGATGCGTTGGGTGGCGGTCGGGGTCTCGCCCGCGAGCCAGCGGCGGACGCGGCCGGCGAGGAAGTCGACGTACGGGGCCTGGTCGTTCAGGCAGGGCACGTGGTGGAAGAACTCTCCGCCGGCGGCTTCGAACTGTTCCTTCCCTTCGCCGGCGATTTCCTCGAGGGTCTCGAGGCAGTCCGCGACGAAGGCGGGGGTGAACACGAGGAGACGTTTTTTGCCTTCCTTGGGCAGGCGTTCGAATTCGTGGTCGGTGTAGGGGGAGAGCCAGGGCTCTCCGGCGAGGCGGGATTGGAAGGAGATCGCCCATTTCCCGTCGGGGATGCCGGCGCGCTTCACGAAGGCTTGGGTGGTTTTCACGCACTGGGCTTTGTAGCACATGGCGTGGGCGGCGGAGCAGGTGTTGCAGCAGTCGGGTGCGATGGTGCAGTGGGACTTCGACGCGTCGCCGACGCGCAGGTGGCGCACGGGGATGCCGTGGTAGGAGAAGAGGACGAAGTCGTGGGGGTGCTGATCGAGGTGGGGTCGGGAGACCTGGTGGAGGGCCTCGATGTAGTCGGCGTCTTGGTAGAAGGGCTGGACGCAGGAGATGCGGGTGCGAGGGGCGTGTTGTTTGGCCTCTTCCTGCACTTTTACCACGACGGTTTCCCAGGACGACATCGCGTAGTGTGGGTACTGCGGGATGAGGAGGAGCTCCTCGATGCCGGCGGCGGCGATCGCGTCGAGCACGCCGGCGATCGACGGAGTGCCGTAGCGCATGGCGAGAAAGACCGGGGTGGCGGTGCCGAGGACGTCGATCAGTTTACGTTGCACGGCCATCGACGTGAGGACGAGGGGCGAGCCGTCGGGCGTCCAAATCTCCTGGTAGGCGTGGGAGGATTTCGGAGCGCGGGTGGGGACGATGATGCAGTTGACCAAAAACTTCGCCAGCCAGCGGGGCTTCAGGTCGATGACCCGTTCATCGCCGAGGAATTCGCGCAGGTAGCGGCGCACATCGGGGACGGCGGTGGAATCTGGGGAGCCTAGGTTGACGAGCAGGACGGCGCGCTTGGGCTGGGACATGGGTGGGTGTATGGGGCGGATGCCCGGGGCTTTTGTCAAACGGCGGTGTGCCGACGGTGTGTCGCCGGGGCGAAGGACCGCGGGGGGCCGCGGTCCGATGGGCGCCGGGCCGCTTTGCGGACTTGCGGCGGGTGAAGTGCGCGGGCCAAGCTCGCGGTACGCTGTCGATGAAGCCCCGATCAATGTCCGCGTGCCCCTGGTTTTTGCCCTCTCTCGTCGGCGGGAGTCGCGTGAGCGGGGACCCCGTGTCCTGAGCCCCGAAGTCGCATGCCCAACTCCGGTCCCAGCCCAATCCCTGGCGAGGATCCTTGCGCTCCCGGTGGTCTGCCGACCACGTCGCCAACCACGTCGCCGGCGACCCGGCCGGCGCCGGTGAGTGCGCCGGTATCGGCGATGGTCACGGCGGGTTTCGTGCGGTGGGAGGCACCGAGCGCGGAGTCTTTGCGCGAGGCCTTTCCGGGTTTGCGGGTGGTCGAGTTGGCGGGTCTGGGTGGCATGAGCGCGGTGTACCGCGCGGAGCAGAGTCGGCTGGGGCGCACCGTGGCGGTGAAGATTTTACCGCCGGCGGCCTCCCCCAACCGGGAGACGCTGGAGCGTTTCGAGCGTGAGGCGCGCATTCTTTCGGGGCTGAATCATCCGCACGTTTTGCAGATCCATGATTTCGGCGCTTTGGCCGACGGCACCTTGTATCTGGTGACCGAGTGGGCGGAGAAAGGGGATCTGGTGACTTTGCTCGACGGCAAGGCGCACGCTCCGGAAGTGGTTTTGGAGTGGGTGCGGCAAATCGCGGCGGCTCTGACGACGGCCCACGCCCGCGGGGTGATCCATCGGGACCTGAAACCGGGCAACGTGTTGGTGTTGGGCGACGGTCGCCTGACCTTGGCGGATTTCGGGCTGGCCTACGCCGGCGCGGGGGCCTTTGCCGCGACCCTGACTCTGCCGGGCTCGGTCTTTGGCACCTTCGAGTACATGGCGCCGGAGCAGATGGAGGGCAACGGGCTGGTAACTCCCGCGGCCGATTTCTTCGCGCTCGGGGTGATCACCTACCAGATGTTGACCGGGCGGGTGCCGCGCGGCGCGTACGCGAAGCCCTCACGGATCGCGAAGTTGCCCGGGGAGGTCGATGCGTTTATCGACACGGCGTTGGCGAGTGATCCTCTGCGTCGCCCTCCGACCGCCGAGGCATTTGTGGCGGGTTTGGAGCGGGCCCTGCGAGCGCCGGTGCGCCGGCGTCAGCGTCAGTTGATCGGTCTGGGTGTTTGCCTGGTGGTGCTGGCGCTGGCTTGGGCGCGCGCGGAGATCATCCGCTCGGAACGGGAGGCGGCGGCGGAAGAGGCCCGCCAGGCGGCCATGGCCGCGGAGTCCCGGCTGGCGGTGGAGCGTCGGGCGCGGGCGGCCGCGGTCGCGGCCGCCGAGGCGGCGCTGGCCGCCAGTCCTTTTGGTCCGACCGAGGTGGGGGGGATCGTGTCGAACGGCGCGAGGCCGGTGCGGGCGGAGGCCTCGACTTCTCCCAAGACTCCGGAGTGGGCTCAGCTTTTGGAAGATCTGGATGCGTCGGCGCAGGCGCACAGTGGCGAGTGGCGGATGGAGGACGGCGCACTCCGTTCCGGCCCGGGGCGCTGCGCGTTGCGGCTGCCGGCCCGGCCGGAGGTAAACTACGACCTCGCGATCGAGTTTACCCGTGAGTCGGGGAAATATTCGGTCGCGATTTTTTTGCCGACGCTGGCAGGAGAAGGAAGTTTCGAGGTGGATGCCTGGGATCTTGGGATCGGAGGGGTGCAGTTGATCGATGGAGAGGATTTGCGGAAGAGCGGGCGCTTCTTTCCTGCTCGGATCGAGAATGGAGTCCGCCATCGACTGGTCCTGGAGGTGCGGGGGCATCGACTGAACGCGATCTGGGAGGGTGACACGCGGCGGAGCTGGGATTTGAGCGGGCATCGGTTTCGGGTGCCGGGCGTTTGGCAGGTCGGTCCCCGTTTCGGCTTGGGCTTGGGCACCTGGTCCAGCCCCACGATCTTCCACCGGGTCGCCTACCGGGTTTGGCCGGCGGACGTCGCGCCCTGAGGAGCGGGGTGTCCCCGGGGGTCCGAGGTGCGGGATTTTTCCCATAAGACGGCTTGAAAGGCCCCCGGGCGCTCCGCACCTTGACCGATTCGGTGCGCCCGTCGCGCCTCCGCTCCCGCACGCATGGACTCATCGCTTACCCGTAATTTTTGCATCATCGCCCACGTCGACCACGGCAAGACGACCCTTTCCGACCGCCTGCTGGAGTTTACCAACACCGTCTCGCAACGTGTCCTGACGGCGCAGCACCTCGACTCGATGGACCTCGAGAAGGAGCGCGGCATCACGATCAAATCGCACCCGGTGACGATGACCTATCCGGCGAAGGATGGGCATCTGTACAAAATCAACCTGATGGACACGCCGGGGCATGTGGACTTCGCCTACGAAGTCTCGCGCTCGCTCGCGGCCTGCGAAGGCGCGGTGCTCTTGATCGACGCCGCCCAGGGCGTGGAGGCGCAGACCGTGGCCAACGCTCACCTCGCGACCGCGCAGGGGCTGAAGATCATCCCCGTGATCAACAAGATCGACCTCCCGTCGGCCAATCTGGAGCTCTGCACCACCCAGCTCGAGGATATCCTGATGATCCCGGCGGAAGAGGCCATCCTCGCCTCCGGCAAGACGGGCATCGGGATCGAGGACATTCTCGAGGCCGTGGTCGCGCGGATCCCGCCCCCGCGCTGGACCCACTATCCCGCCACGCGGGCGCTCGTCTTTGACTCGCTCTACGACAGCTACCGCGGAGTGATCACCTACGCGCGGGTGTTTTCGGGCTCGGTCAAGGCCGGCGACCAGATGCTCCTCATGAGCAACAACCAGAAATCCGAAATCAAGGAGGTCGGCGTCTTCACCCCCAAGATGACCAAGACGGACACCCTCGACGCGGGCGACGTCGGCTACGTCATCTCCAACATCAAGGACACCTCAGAGATCAAGATCGGTGACACGCTCACCCTCGCGCGGCAGCCGGCCGCGGAGATGCTGCCGGGATACAAGGAGGTGCGTCCGATGGTCTTTTGCGGACTCTATCCGCTCGAGAGCAGCGATTATGAAAAGCTCAAGGCGGCGCTCGGGCGCCTGCGTTTGAATGACGCCGCCTTCCTCTACCAATCGGAGAGCTCCGTCGCCCTCGGCTTCGGGTTTCGTTGCGGCTTCCTCGGACTGCTCCACATGGAGATCATTCAGGAGCGCGTTCGCCGTGAACACGACGTCGAGATCATCTCCACCTATCCCTCGGTGGTCTACAAGGTGAAGGCCCACGGCGCCGACGAGATCGAGGTCGACAATCCCGTCAACCTGCCCGACCCCGGCACCATCGACTACATCTCCGAGCCCACGATCAAGGCCGCCATCCATATCCCCAACGAGAACATGGGCGACATCCTCTCGCTGGTGATGGAAAAGCGGGGCGTTTGCGAACACACCGACACCCTTGACGCGACCCGCGTCATGCTCACCTGCGTCCTGCCGCTCAATGAAATCCTGGTCGATTTCAACGATCGGCTAAAATCCATCACCCACGGCTACGGCTCGATGGACTACGAAATGGGCGAGTACCGCGAAAGCGATTTGGTGAAGATGGATATCCTGATCAACGGCGATCCGGTGGATGCCTTCGCCTCGATCGTCCATCGGGAAAAGGCCGAGGGCAAAGGACGCGAGCTGTGCGAGAAACTCGCGGAGATCATCCCGCCCCAGATGTTCAAGGTCGCGATCCAAGCCGCCATCGGCGGCAAAGTCATCGCTCGCGACAACGTGAAGGAGATGCGCAAGGACGTGACGGCCAAGTGCTATGGCGGCGACATTTCCCGTAAACGGAAGCTGCTCGATAAACAGAAAGAGGGCAAAAAGAAGATGAAGATGATCGGCAAGGTGAACATCCCGCCCGACGCCTTTATCCAGGTGCTCAAAAACTGAGCCCGTCTCACCGCGCTCTCCTCGGGGCCTGCGAGGAGCTGCGCGGTTCGTCCTTCGGCCGCGCGGGCCACCGAACCGTGGGCGGGACGATTTGTTTGCGTTTGAGGCGAGAAGGCCGCTCGGCTCTCGGGACCAATCCCATGAGACACCTTTTTTTGCTGCTGCTCCTCGCACTCGCTCCGGCCCTGCGGGCGGAAGATGAGCCCATCGACCCGGCGCTGGAGAAAGAGATACGCCTGATGTTGAAACTGACCGGCGCCGAGGAGCTCGGGCTTCAGGCGATGAAAAACATGATCCAGTCCTTTCGTCAGGCCATGCCCGGCGTGCCGGAAGAGTTCTGGACCGGATTTGAGCAAGAGATCGAACCCGGTGAACTCACCGATCTGGTCGTGCCCGTGTATGCCCGGCACCTCACGATGGACGAGTTGCTGGCCGCGAACCGCTTCTACTCGACCCCGGAAGGTCGCGCGATCGTGGCGAAGCTCCCCCTGATCATGACCGAGTCGATGAACCTCGGGCAAATCTGGGGCCAAGCCGTCGCCCAAAAGGCGATCGAAAAACTAAAGGCAAAGAACCTCCTGCCGGAAGACGCCTAAGACGCCTGAGAAAGAAAGCCGCTCGGCGCAGGTCCGATCCTCCGGCCTCCGCGACCGATCCGAAGCCGGGCTCAAGCTCGATCGAGCGAGTACTTCCCGGGCCCGGCAAACATCAGCCCGAGGCAGACCAGCATGATGGCGAAAGGGTAGGCGGCCTCATCCCAACCGCCGAAAGGGTAGTAACGCCAGACCGTCGCCACGCCCATCGTGACGGCGAGCGCGAGCGCGGCCGGTCGGTGCGCGAAGCCCAGGATGAGGAAGAGCGCCCCCAGCGTAAGGCTAAGCACCGCGGCAAAGCCCCAGACCGCGTGGCCCGCCTCTACGCCCAGGTAACTCATCGCCCTTCCCAGGCGGGCCCACGAGGCGGGGTCGGTGAGCTTCGGCAGGCCGTGGAGCAGGAGCAACACGCCGCCGATGCCGGCCCGCAAGACCAGCAGCCCGAAGTCCCGGCACGGGTCGAGAAAGGCCCAGCGCAGCATCTCCGCAGTGTTCGCGTCCGCCGAGACTCAGGCTTCCGCCGGGTTGGTCAGGGCGGCCAGGTATTTCCGCTTCACCAAACGCCATGCGGTCACGAAGAAGGCGGTGAGCGGGATGGCGAGGATCATGCCGAGGATCCCATCGAGCGCGGTGCCCCAGAAAAAAATCGCGACGATGATCACGACCGGGTGCAGACCAGTGCGGTCGCCCATGATTTTCGGGGTCAGGTACCAGCCCTCGATAGCTTGCACGATGGTGAAGACGACCAGCACCAGCAGGACGGTTTGCAGGCCGCCCTCGGGCTGGAGAAAGGCGAGGGGCAGGGCGATCGACAGACCGATGATCGTGCCGAGGTAGGGCACGATGTTGAGGATGCCCAGCATGAGCCCGATGAAGAGACCGAAACGCAGCCCGATCACGCTGAAACCCAGCGCGAGCAAGACGCCCATGATCAGCCCGATGATCAGTTGCCCGCGGAAGAAGGAGACGATGATCGAGATGAACTCCCGCACCAAAAAAACCAGATCCGCGCGCAGGCCGGGTTTGAGGAAACTCAGGTGCTCGCCGAGATTTTTGGTCGGATCGCCGCTGGAGAGCAGAAAAAAGAAAAGGTAGATCGGGATCACGGCCAGGCTGGCGAAGACGCCAAAGACACTGAGCACGCCCGAGCCCGCGGCCTTCAAAGTCGGCACGGCATGGCCCGCGAGTCCCTCAGCCTGGGCCAGCAGGCTGTCGACCGCTTCGCGGATGCGGGGGTTGGCGAGGTAGCGCTCCGCCACCTCGACCCATTGGGGGTAGTTTAGTTCGACGTAGCCGACCGCGCGCGCCCAGAGGGCGGGCAGGAAGGCGATAAAATCGAGCAACTGCGCGACCAAGAGGCCGGCGGCGACGACGAGAAAGGCCCCGTAGATCGTGATGACCGAGGCCACCCGGCTGAAGCGCAGCCGACGCTCCAGCAGCAACACGAGCGGCATGAGGATCAGGGCCATGATGCCGGCGGTCACCAGCGGCCAGAGGACACCGGAGAAAAGTCCGACCAGGCCGAGCGCCTTGTCCACGATCCGGATCACGAGGTAGCCGGAAAACACCACGGCGAAGAAGGCCAGGGCGAAGCCGACGAGACGGACCTGGGTGGGCGTGAACAGGGTGGGCCGTTCGGGCGCGGGAGCGGGATCTGCCATGAGCCCATGCCAATGCACGCCCACGCCCCGCCCGGCGAGGGAAAGTTTTTGCCGCGGCGCTGTTGCGCGCCCGTCCGCATCCGTAGGCTGTCGGTCAACGCCATGTCGCCCGCGCCCGCCACGCACATCCACATCAAGGGAGCCCGAGAGCACAACTTGAAGAACCTCGAACTGCGCCTGCCCCGCGGGAAGCTGGTCGTGGTCACCGGCCCCTCCGGTTCCGGCAAGTCCTCCCTCGCTTTCGACACGCTCTACGCCGAGGGCTACCGCAAGTACATGGAGTCGCTCTCCACCCAGGCGCGGCAAGTCCTCGAGCAACTCAAGCGGCCGGACGTGGACTTTATCCACGGCCTGTCGCCGGTGCTCGCGATCGAGCAGCGGACGGGCAACGGCTCGCCGCGCTCGACCATCGCGACGGTGACCGAGATCGCCGACTATGCGCGCCTACTCTGGGCGGTGCACGGAGAGCAGCGCTGCCCGAAGGATGGCGGCCGCGTGGTGCAGCGCTCGCTCGACGACAACGTGGAGCACGTGCTGACGGCCTGCGCCGGCGAGAGGATCATGCTGCTCGCGCCCGTGCTCGTCGCCCGGCCCAGCGTGCTGCGCGAGGAGCTGCCCCGCCTGCGGCAGCGAGGGTTTCAGCGGGTGCGGCTGGATGGGGTGGTGAGAAACCTGGATGAGCCCCACCTGGTGCCGAACGGGCAGGGCGCGCGGGAGCTGGTGGTCGAGGTGGTGGTCGACCGCTTGGTGGCGGTGGCGGAGCAGCGCTCGCGGCTGGCCGATTCGCTCGAGCTGGCCTTTCGGGAGGGGAAAGACCGGGCTCTCGTGTTGGCGCAGAAGTCGGGTGGCGCCGCGGAGGAGTGGCGCGAGATCACGCTTTCGCAGTCGCTCGCCTGCGAGATCTGCGGCGACGTTTTCGAAAAGCCCACGCCGCGGCATTTCTCCTTCAACCACCGCGAAGGGGCCTGCCCCGAGTGCGACGGCCTGGGGCGGAAACTGCGTTTCGTGCCGGAGCTGATCGTGCCCGACCCCGCGAAATCGGTGCGCGAGGGCGCGATCAAGCCCTGGCGGATCGGCGGAAAAAATCTCATCATCAAACATAACGCGCTGCTCAAGCAGCTGGCCGAGCAACTGCCCTTTGACCCGGACCGAGCCTGGTCCGAGCTGCCGGAGGAGACCCGGCGGCTCCTGATCGAGGGAGCGGGGGAGCGTGAGTTTGCGTTTAAGCTGAAGCGCATGCGGGAGGCGCGCGCGATGCCCTTTGCCGGGGTGATCGCGGACCTCGAGGAGAGTTTCCGTGGCACGGACAGCGATGGGTTTCGGGCGCGACTGAGCACCTTCATGGTCAGCGGCACCTGCCCGACCTGTCGGGGCGGCCGGCTGAACGCCCGCTCCGCGGCGGTGCGGGCGGGAGGCTTGAGCCTGACCGAGTTTTTCGCGCGCGACGTGGCCTCGGCCCACGCCTGGGCCTGCGGGCTGCTCGGGACGGTGGCCCACGAAGCGGTGCGGGAGAGCGCCTCCGGGATCGAGCGGAGGCTCCGTTTCCTGCTCGAGACCGGCCTGGGTTACCTGGGCCTGGACCGCGATTACGACACGCTCTCGGGCGGCGAGGCGCAGCGGGTGCGACTGGCGACCCAGCTCGGCATGGGGCTGATGGGCGTGATCTATGTGCTCGATGAGCCGAGCATCGGTCTGCATCCGGCGGACAACGAGAAACTGCTCGCTACCTTGGTCGAGCTCCGGGACCGGGGCAACACGGTGGTCGTGGTGGAGCACGACGAGGACACGATGCGCCTGGCCGACGAGATCGTGGAGCTCGGCCCCGAGGCCGGCGCCGGAGGCGGGCGGATCCTGTTTCAAGGCACGCCGGCGGAGCTGATCGCGGCGCCCGCGCGCCAGACCCGCACCGGTCCCTACCTGGCGCGAAAAAACCGGGTGGGCCGGGAGGCCCGGGCCAAGGCGGCCGACGGACTATTTCTTACCGTGAGGGAGGCTCGGGAGCATAACTTGAAGGGCGTGGACGCGCGTTTCCCGGCGGGTTTGCTCACGGTCGTCACGGGAGTGTCGGGCTCGGGCAAAAGCACCCTGGTCAACGACGTGCTCGCGGCCGCCGCCGCGCGAAAGCTAAACGGGGCCAAGGCCGTGCCGGGCAAGCACCGGCATATCGAGAATCTGGATACGTTTGAGAAGCTGGTGCAGGTCGACCAGTCGCCGATCGGTCGATCGCCCCGCTCCAATCCCGCGACCTACACCGGCTTGATGGATCCGCTGCGCGAGCTTTTCGCGATGGCGCCGCTGGCGAAAGTGCGCGGCTACACCGCCAGTCGTTTCTCGTTTAACGTCCGGGGCGGGCGCTGCGAGCGCTGCCAGGGCGACGGCGTGATCACCCTGGACATGCAGTTCATGGCCGATGCCTACGCGCCCTGCCCGAGCTGCGGAGGACGACGATTTAATCGCGAGACGCTGGAGATCCTTTTCCACGGCAAGTCGATCGCCGACGTGCTCGAAATGTCGGTGAGCGAGGCGATCGGGCTTTTCAAAAACATCCCCAAGATCATGGACCGGCTGGAGACGCTGTCGGCCGTGGGGCTGGGCTACTTGAAGCTGGGGCAGAGCGCGACGACGCTCTCCGGGGGCGAGGCGCAGCGCCTCAAGCTCTCGCTGGAGCTGAGCAAGCGCCAGCAGGGCGGCACGCTCTACATCCTCGACGAGCCGACCACGGGGCTGCACTGGGTCGACATCCAGCACCTGATGGATCTGCTCTTCCGGCTCCGCGACGCGGGGAACACCTTGATCGTGATCGAGCACAATCTCGACGTGATCCACCTCGCCGACTGGATCATCGACCTGGGCCCGGGGGGCGGGGCCGCGGGTGGGGAGATCGTCTACGCGGGGCCGCGTGGCGGGATCGAGCGGGAGGCGCGTAGTCTCACCGGAAGGGCCTTGGTGAAGTGGGCCGCCGCGCTGCCCCCGGGCGCGCCCGGGCGCCAGGACCTGTCTTGAAGACGGACCCTGGCGCGGGGCTGGAGCGACTGATCAAAGGCCGGGGGCGGGGAGCTCCGGCAGGGACTCCGCGTCCGGTGCCGGGGCCGCGGCGGCGGCGCTGAACGACTCGACGAGGATGGCGATTTCCGCCGCGGAGACGCGGAGGAGGGCGTCGGCCCGTCCCTGGTCGATTTTGGCCGAGATGAGCATCCCGGGGCGGGTGGAAGCGGCCTGCTCGGGGATCGAGAACGGGAGCACGCCCGCGCCGGAGAACCAGCGGAGGTAGCGCGGAAGGGAGATCGCGAGGAAAAGATTGGAGTCGGCGGGCAGGCCGAGGTCGGCGAGGTCGGCGCCGGCGCCGTTCTGGTCCGCGGAGTCGATGAGTTTTTTGACGCGCGGGGTGGCCTCGGCGCCGAGCGCGTAGAAGGCGCGTCGCGGGGTGATGGCGTAGGTGGCGTGCATTTGCGCCATGCCGAGCTTTTCCATCATCGCGAGGGCTTCCTCACCGGCGGGGCTGGTGGCGGTGTGGGTCTGGGTGATCTCGATGAGTCGAGCGCCTTGGTAGGTCTGCTCTTCGCCGAGGACGAGCGTGCTGGAGAAGCCCTGGGCGGTGTTGAGCTCCGCGGTGTTTTTCTGCATCTCCGGGAAGTCGCGGAGGAGCGCGAGCGCGCGATCGGCGTCGGCGAGTCCGGCGGAGCCGGTGCTGGAAATGGAGGATTCGGTGCCGAAGAGGGTGAAGGCGGCGCTACCATCCCAGGCGGCGGAGAAATCGGAGAACGCCTTCTCCATCGAGGCGCGAGCGGTGGCGGCGGCGGCCGATTCGGGGGCTCCGAGGCTGGCGAGGAGGTCGAGACTGGTGCGGGTGTAGGCCTGCCACCAGTTTTGGTCGGGGCGGAGCGAGACGGCTCCGACCGTGACCGCGCCGGTGGGATCGAGGGCGCCGAGGCTGGGGGCCTCCGGGCCGTGGCCGGGGGAGAGCAGGGTGGCGAGGGTGCTGCCGGGACGGGCGACCAGGCTGGAGCCGAGCTCGATACCGGAAGCTTGGAGCGAGAGCCGCAGGCGGAACTCCTCGAGGTCGGCGAGGCGGCCGACGAGGCCGGTAAAGATGGCGGCCGCGGGGCGGGGATCGGGCTGGCCGGGCGCGGCGCCGGACTCGAGCTGGGCGACGAAGGCCCCGAGCATGAGGTCGAGCAGGGGTTTGTAGGCGGAGTAGAGGCGGGAGGCCGAGACACTCAGGCCGATCTGGCCGCCGGCGGCACGCAGGCCGCGAAGGTCTTCGCCGCTGCGAAGGGCGGCGAGCGCGGCCTCGAGTCCGGGCTCGAGGGGGGAGAGCACGAGGCGGTTTCCGAGGAAGGAGGCGTAGTAGCGTTCGCCGTTGGGCAGGGCGACGCGGTAGACGTCGGCGCGAGGGGTGGCTTCAAAGGCGAAGGCGGGATGGGCTCGAAGCGTGGCGGGATCGACCGCGGGGAGCACGAAGGCGAAGGGCATGGGCGCCACGGCGGGGTCGAGGACCAGGGCGAGGAGTTCCTGGTCGAGGGCGATGCCGAGTTGCTCGGCGCCGGCGGTGAGCTGTGAGGCGGCGGCGCCGGAGCCGGGGGAGACGCGTTCGGCGAAGTCGGCGGTGGAGGAGGCGAGTTCGTTGAGGCTGCTGACGCGGAGTGCGCCGAAGATCGAGTCGGAGGGGTTGGCGGCCGCAAACAGGGCGCCGGAGGAAAGGACGAGGGCGAGGGCGGTGGCGTGGCGGGGGCGGGGGCGGATATGCATGGTTGGCCCGAAAGCAGGCGTGGGGCGGGCGATCGGGTCAATGTTTTGCAAGAGGCCGTTCAGGGGCCGAGCTGGATGCGGAGGCGGAGGAAGGCGCGGGGTGAGGCCTCGCGGAGGCGCACGGTCACGGTCTCGAAGCCGTCACCGTGTGGCTGGACGGTGAGGGTTTCGAGGCGGGTGGCGCCGCTTTGCCAGGAGCCGGTGGCGAGGTCGGGACGGGTCTCGACCAGGTAGTTGATGCCGGCGACGCTGTAGCCGCCCTCAGCCGTCCCGCTGCCGCCGCTGCGGCGACGGAAGCGCAGGGCGAGGCGGCCATCGGTGCCGAGCTCGAGGGTGGGGAGCTGGAGGGGATCGGCCCGGGTGGCGGCGGGGAGACCGAGGGCGTATTTGAGCAGGTTGGCGAGGCCGTCGCCCGAGGGGTTGTCGAGGGGGCCGTTCAGGGGGCCGACGCCGGGTTGGGCGGCGATCCACGAAGCAAAGGAGTCGCCGGTGGCGGGCAAGGTGGTGGCGCCCGCTTCTGCGCTGACGGTGGCGCCGGCGGCGTTGACCACGCGGAGTCGGTAGGTGTGGGGGGTCGAGGGGCTTAGTCCGGTGTCTTCGTAGGCGATGCTGTCGGGGTCGAGGGTCGCGATGGTGGTGTAGGGCCCGGCGCCGATGCGGCGCTCGACCAGCCAGGCGGTCTCGTCGGTGGCGAGATCTTGCCAGGAGAGGTCGATGCGGGTGGCGGACCGGGGCGTGGCGCGGAAGTCGGCGGGAGCGGGCGGAGGGCCCAAGACGGTGAGCGCGAGGTCGGCGTGGGTGGCGAGGTCTCCGTCGTCGACGTGGAGGCGGAGGGTGTGGGCGCCTGGCGCGGAGAAGGTGGCGGTGGTGAGGGCGGCGGCGGCGTCGGTGAAAACCACGGTGCCGGGGCCGGAGAGTTTTTCCCAGCGCGAGGTGAGCGGGCCGGCGGGGGCGGGCAGACCGTCGTCGGTGAGCATGGCTTCGAGGGGGAGGGCCTGGCCGGGGAGGGCGAGTCCGGTTTCGGAGAACTGGATGTTCGGGGCGGAGTTGACGGGGCCGGCGGCGCGGAGGAGCTCGATGAGCTCGGGGGTGGGCAAGCGGTCGTGGACGCGCACTTCGTCGATCGCGCCGGACCAGGAGCCGAGGAGGCGGAGCGAGGCGGAGCCCACGGAGGGGGAGCCGGAGGGGGTGCTGACGGTGCGAAGGGTCTGGGCTACGCCGTCGAGCCAGACGGAGGGCTGGTTCGCGACGGAGGAGCGGTCGTAGCTCACGATCAGGTGGGTCCAGCGGCCGGCCTCGAGCGGCTGGGGGAGCTCCCAGATCCCGTCGGTGGAGCGGTCGGAGAGGATGCGGAGCTGACGGCCGCCGGCGGGGAGGTAGGCGCGGAGACGGTTCTGGCCGCCGCCGTCGCGGAAGGCCCAGAGGATGCGATCTCCGGCGGCGGGGAGGGTCGAGGCGCGGAGCCAGGCGGAGACGGTGACGCGGGCGGGCTCGGGGAGGGGGATCTCCGCGAAGCGGGTGGTGGAGGCGTCGGAGGAGAGGGCGGAGCCGGAGCGCCCGCTCTCCCAGGTGAGGTTGGTGAGGGTGGCGTCGCGGCCCTGCGCGGAGGAGTCGGCGGCGAGGGTGCCGGTGGCTTCGTCGAGCGACCAGGCGCCTTGGAGGCCTTCGCCGAGGAGGGCGGCGGGATCGAGCCCGACGAGGATGAGGAGGGTGAGGGCGTCGCTGGCGTGGCCGTCGTCGGCCAGGAGGCGGAGGCGGTAGGCTCCGGGTGTGGGGAAACGGGCGTGGGTGGAGGCGGCGCCGGGGGTGGAGAACTCGGGATTGGCGGGGCCGGATAGGAGGCTCCAGGTCAGGGCGGGAGGGGAGGCGGGGATGCCGTCGTCGCGCAGGTCGGCGGCGAGGAGGAGGGTGCCGGGGGCGGCGAGGAGGGCGGCGCCCTCGCGGGGGCGGAGGAGGGTGAGGCGCGGGGGCTGGTTGACCCGAAGGGTGAAGGCTTGGGCGCTGGAGCCGATGCCGTCGTGGGCCTCGAGGATGAGCGGGCTGTCGAGGGCCTCGCGGGGCACGGTGCCGGAGAGGGTGGCGCTGCCGTCGCCGTGGTCGGTGAGGCTGAGCCAGCCGGGGAGCAGGGGGGCGCTGAGCTCGAGGGCGTGGCCGTCGGGGTCGGTGGCGCTGATCTGGACGGAGAAGGGCGCGCCTCCGCGGGCGAGGGCGGGCGGGGTGGACGTGAAGACCGGTCGGCGGTTACCGCTGGCGGGGCTGACGACGAGGGTGAAGGTCTGGGAGCTGGAAGCAGAGGCGTCGCTCACTTGGAGGGAGAGCGGAAAGCTGCCTGAGGCGGGCGGGGTGCCGGCGAGGGTGGCGCTGCCGTCGCCGTGGTCGGTGAGGGTGAGCCAGGAGGGTTTGGTGGGAGCGGAAAAGGCGGGGGTGTCGTTGTCGGGGTCGGTGGCCACGAGGTCGTAGCGGTAGAGGGCGCCGGCGGTGGCGAAGAGGGGAGGAGTGCTGGCGAAGGCGGGGGCGGCGCCGGGGCCGCTGAAGGGGTAGGTGCTGAAATCGCTGGCGTAGAAGGGGCGCGGGGTGGAGGTGGCGGTGAAGGGGGAGGAGGGCTGAGTGGCGGCGAGGCCGGAGCTGAGGCCGACGACGTGGGGGCCGCCCGGGGTGGAGGAGAGCCAGGTGAGGCGGATGCGGCCGTCGTCGAAGAGCTCGAGCTGGGCGTTGATGGTGGAGGTGAGGTTTCGGTTGCGGACGTTTTGGTAGAAAATGACGGAGCGTTCCTGGCCGGGGGTGTTGACGCGGCGGTGGCGCACTTCGCCGCCGGCGCCGGGGTCGAGGTCGCGGGCGAGGACGGAGACGCGGGGGCGGCCGGAGGTGAAGTGGTCGGCGATGCGGAAGCCGGTGTCGGGCCAGGTGGTGCCGGCGAAGGAGACGTGGCCGTTGGTGCCGACGTAGGCGGTGGTGCGGGAGACGCCGAAGAAGGGGAAGGCGACGGGAAGGGGGTGCGCCCACCAGCCGTTGTCGGCGGTGCCGCCGGAGAGGGCGGTCTCGTCGAAGGTGGTGAAGCCGTCGGTGCCGGTGGGGAAGGTGGTGACGCGGGCGCCGGCGGCGGTGTAGCCGGAGCCGGAGGGGGTGAAGGTAAGGGAGCGGCCGTTGAGGTCGAAGTCGGCGGTGGTGTTGAAGTACTCGGTGAAGTAGTCGACCGCGTCGTTGTCGCGCAGCGCGAGGGTGGCGGTGCCGGCGGCGGGGTCGATGTCGTGGGTGGGTGCGGCGGGCAGGGTGAGTTGGACGCGCTCGATGCCTTCGACGGTGGAGTCGTCGAGGGGGAGGAGTTGCAAGAGGGCCTGGGCGCGGCCGGCGGGGAGGGTGAGGGAGCCGAGGCCGGTGGCGGGGTCGTAGTTCAGGCCGGGGCCGGAGAGGGTGTAGTCGCCGGAGAGGGCGGCGGTGCCGGCGAGCTGGAAGGGGACGACCTGGGGGGTGGCGTAGCTGGCCTGGCCGACGCGGGTGAGGCGGAAGGTGGCGGGGCGGGGGGAGGGAGATTCCGCGGTGTCGCGCAGGGCGGAGACGCCGAGGAGGGG
>JBILUB010000082.1:0-8965 GCA_044371245.1 Opitutaceae bacterium | reverse complement strand
CTCCGTCCCCCACGAGTTTAACCCCCTTCCCGAGGCCTCCAGCGCGGCCGATTACGACGCCTCCAAACTCGGCAAACTCGAAGGCCTCGAAGCCGTCCGCAAAAAGCCCGGCATGTACATCGGCGGCACCGACGAGCGCGCCCTCCACCACTGCGTCTCCGAAGTTTTGGACAACTCCGTCGACGAGCACCTCGCCGGCCACTGCAAACGCATCCAAGTCGTCATCCACGTCGACGGCTCCATCTCCATCCGCGACGACGGCCGCGGCATCCCCGTCGACATCCACCCCCAGTACGGCATCCCCGGCGTCGAGATGGTCCTCACCACCCTCCACTCCGGCGGCAAGTACGGCCAGGGCGGCTACAAATTCTCCGGCGGCACCCACGGCGTCGGCGCCAAATGCGTCAACGCCGTCTCCGAGTGGTTCGAGGTCGAGGTCTCCAAAGGCGGCCAAGTCCACCACATGAAGTTCGAACGCGGCAAAACCGTCAAAAAACTCGAAGTCATCGGCAAGGCCACCGGCACCGGCACCCTCGTCACCTTCAAACCCGACGCCGAAATCTTTAAACAGACCACCGTCTTCGTCGCCGCCACCATCGCCAAACGCCTCCGCGAACTCGCCTTCCTCAACTCCGGCCTCGAGATCCGCTTCGTCGACGAACGCCCCGCCACCCCCGTCCCCGAGACCTTCTTTTACCGCGACGGCGTCGTCGAATTCGTCAAACAGCTCAACCAGGGCAAGGAGGCCCTCCACCCCCACCCGGTTCGTATCCATAAAGAGATGACGACCCGCCTCGACGACAAACCCATCGAGATCCACGTCGAAGTCGTCCTCCAGTACAACGACACCTACAACGACCAAGTCCTCTGCTACACCAACACCATCCACAACCCCGACGGCGGCACCCACCTCTCCGGCTTTCGCTCCGCCCTCACCCGCACCATCAACCAGTTCGCGAAAGCCAATAACCTCCTCAAAGACAAGGACCCCCAGATCACCGGCGACGACGTCCGCGAAGGCCTCGCCGCCGTCATCTCCATCAAACACTCCGACCCCAAGTTCGAGTCCCAGACCAAGGTCAAACTCCTCTCCCCCGAAGTCGAAGGCATCGTCGGCTCCCTCAGCTACGAAGGCCTCACCCAGTACTTCGAGACCAACCCCCAGGTCGGCAAACGCATCGTCGACAAAGCCCTCAACGCCGCCCGCGCCCGCGAAGCCGCCCGCAAAGCCCGCGAGACCATCCGCAAAGGCGCCCTCTCCGGCGGCGGCCTCCCCGGCAAACTCGCCGACTGCTCCGAACGCGACCCCGAAAACACCGAACTCTACCTCGTCGAGGGCGACTCCGCCGGCGGCTCCGCCAAACAAGGCCGCGACCGCCGCTACCAAGCCATCCTCCCCCTCCGCGGCAAACTCATCAACACCGAGAAAGCCCGCCTCGACAAAGTCCTCTCCAACGAGGAAATCCGCACCCTCATCACCGCCATCGGCGCCGGCATCGGCGAGGGCGGCGAGGCCATCGGCGGCTTCAACGCCGACAAAGCCCGCTACCACAAAATCGTCATCATGACCGACGCCGACGTGGACGGCTCCCACATCCGCACCCTCCTCCTCACCTTCATGTACCGCCAGATGCGCGGCCTCATCGAACGCGGCTTCGTCTACATCGCCCAGCCCCCCCTCTACAAAATCAAACGCAAAAAACGCGAACAGTACGTCGACAACGACGACCAGCTAAACCGCATCCTCCTCGAGCTCGGCGCCGAAGACATCATCCTCACCCGCATCCGCGACGGCCTCACCTTCAACCCCGAGCAAATCGAGCAAATCGTCGAAAACCTCGCCCTCCTCGAAAAACTCGGCTCCGGCGTCACCCGCTACGGCGCCGACCTCCACGCCTACCTCGACGCCCACCACGCGGAGACCCGCAGCCTCCCCCGCTACCTCGCCCGCATCCGCGAAGGCAACAAGGAGAGCCACCAATTCCTCCCTGACGAGCACGCCCGCTCCACCTTCCTCGACCGCGAAGGCCTCGCCGCCGACTTCGGCCAACCCCTCGCCACCCCGGACAACAGCCCCGGCGCTCCCACCCAGCCCCCCTCCGGCTCCACCCCCCCCACCCCCGGCGGCACCGCCTTCCCCCGCACCGGCCCCGGCGCCCAGCGCCGCGTCACCCTCCACGAAATCTACGAAAGCACCGAAATGACCAAGTGCCTCGTCGCCCTCGCCCGCCTCGGCCTCGACGGCCACCGCTTCACCCGCACCGAAGAGCCACGCTACCTCGTCGTCGAAAACCAAGGCCTCAAATCCGAGTCCCGCACCGAACTCCACGGTCCCCTCGAAATCGTCGCCCACATCCGCGCCAACGGCCGCAAAGGCCTCGGCATCCAACGCTACAAAGGTCTCGGCGAGATGAACCCCAAACAACTCTTCGAAACCACCATGGACCCCGACAAACGCCGCCTGCTCAAGGTCGACATCGCCGACGCCGCCAAAGCCGACGCCCTCTTCACCCTCCTCATGGGCGACGAGGTCCCCCCCCGCCGCCAATTCATCGAAGACAACGCCCTCAACGTCCAATTCCTCGACGCCTGAGGCCCGCGGCGACGCTTGCCAAGCTCATCGATACCCCTATCGTAATACCATGAGCCTTACGATGACTGATCCCATCACGTTATCACCTAAATATCAGGTGGTAATCCCTGAGCGCCTGCGTCAGCTGCACGACTTTAAGCCCGGCATGCAGTTTGTTTTTGTGGATGACGGCGCATCGATCCGCATGGTCCCCATCAGAGGCATGAAATCCTTGCGCGGCACGCTCAAGGGCATCCTCAAAGATAGCGATCCGGGCCGCGACGAAGAGGATCGATCGCTTTGAACGTCGTCGATTCCTCCGCTTTCTTGGAATACCTGCTGGATTCCCCCGCCAGCGAGGTATTCGCGCCGGTGATCGAGGACACCGCTCAGCTCGTCGTGCCCGCCATCGTGATCTACGAAGTCACCCGTCGTCTTCGCACGGTCGCGGGCGAAGCCCGGGCCGACCACGCCTGGACGGAGCTCACCCGGGCCCGCGTCGCCCCCCTGGACGCTGATCTCGCCTACGCCGCGGCCCTCCTCGGCACCCAGCACCAACTCGCCATGGCCGACGCCCTCATCTACGCCACCGCCCGCCAGCACGGTGCCACGCTCTGGACCCAGGACGCCCACTTCAAGGACCTCCCCGGTGTCCGCTATTTCCCAAAAATCGCCGCCTGACGCGCCGCACACCCCGGCACCCTCCCCGGTCACTCGATCCTCCGTCCCTACCCCTTTCCACCGTGTCCTTCACCGCCAACGAAAAACTCACCACCGCCAACATCACCGACATCATGCAGTCGGCCTACATCGAGTATTCGATGTCCGTGATCGTGGCCCGCGCCCTCCCCGACGCCCGCGACGGCCTCAAACCCGTCCAGCGCCGCATCCTCTACGCGATGCTCCGCGAAGGCCTCCTCCACAACCGCGCCTTCGATAAATGCGCCGGCGTCGTCGGCGAAGTCCTCAAAAACTACCACCCCCACGGCGACTCCTCCGTCTACGACACCCTCGTGCGCCTCGCCCAAAACTGGGTCATGCGCTACACCCTCATCGACCCCCAGGGCAACTTCGGCTCCGTCGACGGCGACCCGCCCGCCGCCTACCGCTACACCGAGTGCCGCCTCCGCGACATCTCCGAAGAGCTCCTCGCCGACATCGAGGAGGACACCGTCGACTTCGCCCCCAACTACAAGGAGTCGACCACCGAACCCACCGTCCTCCCCTCCGCCCTGCCCAACCTCTTGATGAACGGCTCCACCGGCATCGCCGTCGGCATGGCCACCAACATCCCCCCGCACAACCTCCACGAACTCATCGCCGCCGTCGTCAAAGTCCTCGACGAGCCCCACACCACCACCCTCGACGACCTCTGCGGCCTCATCCAAGGCCCCGACTTCCCCACCGGCGGCACCATCGCCGGCCGCGAAGGCATCCTCTCCTACCTCAAAACCGGCAAAGGCATCGTCCGCATCCGCGGCAAAGCCCACACCGAAGAGATGAAAGCCGGCGGCGAACAAATCGTCATCACCGAGATCCCCTACAACGTTAACCGCGCCAACCTCGTCATCCGCATCGCCGAGCTCGTCACCGAAAAATCCATCGAGGGCATCCGCGACGTCCGCGACGAATCCGACGAAAACACCCGCGTCGTCATCGAGCTCAAACGCGGCGAACAAGCCTCGCCCATCCTCAACCAGCTCTACCAAAAGACCGCCCTCGAATCCTCCTTCGGCGTCACCCTCCTCGCCCTCGATAAAAAACGCCCGAAACAGATGAACATCCGCGAGCTGATCGATTGCTACATCGATCACCGCCGCGACGTCGTCACCCGCCGCACCAAGTTCCGCCTCAAACAAGCCGAAGACCGCGCCCACATCCTCGAAGGCTACATCATCGCCCTCGATAACCTCGACGACTTCGTCAAAATCATCCGCGCCTCCCAAAACCGCGAAGACGCCAAACAACGCCTCCTCGCCAAATACCCCCTCTCCGAACGCCAGGTCGACGCCATCCTCGAACTCCGCCTCTACCAACTCACCGGCCTGGAGCGCGGCAAAATCGAGGCCGAGTACCTCGAGCTCCAGACCCTCATCGCCAGCCTCAAAGAGATCCTCGAAAACGACTGGCGCCTCCGCGAGGTCATCAAGACCGAGCTCCTCGCCCTCAAGGAAAAGTACGGCGACCAGCGCAAGACCCAGATCGTCGGCGCCCTCGGCGACTTCCGCATGGAAGACGTCATCCCCAACGAAGGCTGCGTCATCACCATCTCCCACCTCGGCTTCATCAAACGCACCCC
Source organism: Opitutaceae bacterium (assembly GCA_044371245.1). Lineage (GTDB taxonomy): Bacteria > Verrucomicrobiota > Verrucomicrobiia > Opitutales > Opitutaceae > IMCC26134_A. The sequence goes on along the minus strand of JBILUB010000082.1, from coordinate 4,094 downwards.
CGTCGCCGACTACCGCTCCCAACGCCGCGGCGGCAAAGGCGTCATCGGCGCCGAGACCTACGAAGACGACTTCGTCGAACACCTCTTCACCGCCAGCACCCACGACTATATCCTCTTCGTCACCAGCCACGGCCAGTGCTTCGCGAAAAAAGTCTACGACATCCCCGAAGGCGTCCGCACCGCCAAGGGTAAATCCGTCAAATCCTTCCTCGCCCTCGACGAAGGCGAAAAAGTCGCCGCCATGCTCTGCTTCCAGGACTTCTCCGGCGAACGCTTCCTCGTCATGGCCACCAAGGGCGGCACCATTAAAAAAACCGCCCTCGCCGACTACACCAACGCCACCCGCGAGTCCGGCCTCATCGGCATCAACCTCGACGAGGGCGACTCCGTCATCGGCTGCGTCCTCACCACCGGCGCCGACGAGCTCCTCCTCGTCTCCCACCAAGGCCTCGCCGTCCGCCTCGCCGAGAAAGACGCCGAAACCGGCGAGATCCTCTTCCGCGACACCGGCCGCGCCACCGGCGGCGTCCGCGGCATGAAGTTCAAACTCGCCAGCGACTACCTCGAGGTCCTCGAAGTCGTCGACCACCAAGCCCGCTTCCTCGTCGCCAGCCAGGCCGGACTCGGCGTCCGCACCCGCTTCGAAGACTACCGCCTCGTCAACCGCGGCGGCAGCGGCGTCTGGGCCATCGACCTCCCCGAGGACGGCTCGATCAACATCGCCGGCGCCCTCAGCGTGAAGGACACGGACGAAATCATGCTCCTCACCGCCAAGGGCCAGAGCATCCGCACCCCCGTCTCCACCATCCGCGAGGTCAACCGCGGCGGCAAAGGCGTGAAACTCCTCACCCTCGCCGAGGGCGACAAACTCCTCAGCATCGCCAAAGTCGTCGAGACCGAGGCCCAGCAGGCCGCCGCCGCCGAGGGTGGCACGGGCGTCCCGCCCGTGTGATCGCCGTGGCACGGGCGTCCCGCCCGTGTCCGACGGTCTGCCAAGCCCACGCCTCCCTGCGTGCCGGCCTGGGCGTCCCGCCCAAGCCTCCGCCGCCGCCCTCCACCGCCGCCCACCCTTCGCCAATCCGCGCGCAGCCTTCGCCCGCGTGTCGCGCTACCCTTGGCGCACCATGTCCGAGCCCGCTCCTGCCAGTGGCGAAAGCGCCTCGCTTCCGCCCCACCACCCGCTCCCCCGCTTCCAGACCTGGCTCGCCGACGCCCAGGCCCGCCGCCTGCCCGAGCCCACCGCCATGGCCCTCGCCACCGTCTCCGCCGACGGCGCGCCCTCCGTCCGCATGGTCCTGCTCAAACACGCCGACGCCCGCGGCTTCGTCTTCTACACCAACCTCGAGAGCCCCAAGGCCCTCGACCTCCTTTCCCGACCCCGCGCCGAACTCTGCTTCCACTGGCGCCCGCCCGGCCGCCAGGTGCGTATCCACGGCTCCATTACACCCGTTTCCGTCGCCGAGGCCGACGCCTACTTCGCCAGCCGCCCCTACCTCAGCCGCATCGGCGCCTGGGCCTCCGAGCAATCCCGCCCCCTCCCCCACCCGCTCGCCCTCGCCGCCCGCGTCGCCGAGTTCACCCTCCGCTTCGCCGGCGGCCCCGTCCCCCGCCCCCCGCACTGGGGCGGCTTCCGCCTCGTGCCCTCCACCGTCGAGTTTTGGGAGGAAAAACCCCACCGCCTCCACGAACGCGTCGTCCACCGCCGCAGCCCCTCCGGCTGGACCACCACCCCGCTCTACCCCTGACCTTCCCGACCGCGCGCTCCTCGCCCTCCGTCATGGCTCCGCCCACCGCTCGCGCACCGTCCGCAGCACCTGCTCCCGACTCGCCCCCGATTCGAGGTGACGATGCAGCAGACGCAAAAGTCTCCGATCCACTTCCGCCAGCTCGAGCACCCTGCTCTTGGGCGCGAACGCCGAGTCCGCGAAAATGTCGCTCGTCCCCATCACCCCGAAGGCCTTCCCCATCTGCATCCGCACCGTGACCTCCCCGTCCGGCGCCGGGCCCTGCAACACCACGAAACTCTGCACCCGGCTCAAGTTTCGCCTTTGATCCCACCAATAATTCCACCGCCAGGTGTTCACCGGATCCAGCTCGGGGGCCAGCTCACGGCGCTTTGTCTCCACATAAGCCGGGCCCCCCGCGCAAAAGACGATCTCCCCCGTCAGACCAGGTTCTTCAGGCAGACCCGCGGCCGCGCAAAAATCCTCGTACGCCCTGCGCACCATCCGCTCCGCCTCCGCGTCTTCCGCATGCACCACCAGACGCGGTCTCGCCGACCACCGCGTCACCAAGGGGCTGCGCTCGCCCCGCGGCGTGAGCACCTCCACCGCGAAGCGCACCGCCTGCGCGAGCTCCGCCCCCGACACCTCGCGCTTCGGCAGCTGCGCGCCCGACGCCTGGACGCGTCTCGCATCCTGCGCGATTTTTTCCAGCGCCTGCCGATCCTCGGCCGCCAGCGAGGCCAGCCCCAGCAGCCGCTCGCCGCTCCCGCCCTGCGGCCGCACGATCACCGTCTCGGGCGTCATGCCCACCACCTCCGCCGCCCGGATGCCGCGCGCCATCCGAAAAGTGTGCACCGTGCCGGCGACAAACTCGATCCACCCGGCTCCGTCCCGCGGCCCCGCCACCACCGGCTCCCGCGCCGGAAATGGCTCGATCCGACTCGGCGCGGGCCCCGCCCATTCCCCCTCCGTCGCCAGGGGCTTGCCCTCGCGATCACAGACAAAAATCAGCGCCCCGTCCCCGCCATCGCCGGCCACGACGAGACCGGAGTCCACCCAGGTCGGCCAATACGCCTCCTGCCGCGCCAACACCCTCGATCGCCACCGGCGGCGCTCCTCCGCCCTGCGCTCGGCCCAGGTCGCGAAAAACAAGCCCGGCCGCCCCGGAGCCTGCTCCTCCGCCAGCACGTCCAGCTCCGCCCGCTCCCGCGCATACGCTTCGCGCAGGGCCGCGCCGCTCAAGATCGCAAAGGCGCCGGGCAACTCACGCGCCAGCCGCCGCTCGGCTTCGGGCACGGGCGCCGCACCCCGCGCGGCCGGTCCGGCCCACAGGAGGGCCACCTCCTTTTCCCCGGCCGCCCACTCCGCCCAGCTCCGACCGATCTCGCGCACCATCCGCGGCTCGTCCGGTACGCCCGCCACCACCACGAAACGCCGCGTGCGCGCCCAGGCTTCCTCCGGTGCCGGCCCGAGCGCCCCGCCCCGCCGCGCGTTCGGCACCAAAAAATCCCGCCGCAACGCCCGGATAAACTCCGTCTCCGGCGGCAAGGCCAGCGCCTCGAGGATCCGCTCCCGATTCTCCGCGATGTATCGCTGGTCCAGCACCGAGAGCCGCGCCAGCGGCACCCGAAACTCGCCCACGATCTCCGGCCGGCGCAGCCGCAGCTCCTCCCCCTCCAGACCCGTGATGACCGCGAGGATCGCGCGCCCCTCCACGTCGGAAAAACTCCGCGGCCCGAGCACATCGTCCGCCACCGCCGCCACCGTCAGCGTCAACCACGCCATCGCCACCCGGAGACACACGTTCATCCCCGCACCCAAACCCCTCCGCCTCCGCCACCGCAACCCCGTAAACCCGCCGCCACCCGGCGCACCGCTCGCGCATCGACAGCCGGCATCCTCCGGCCTCGACTGCCCCCGCCGTGAACCTCGTCCTCTTCGAGCCCGCCGAAATCGCCTCTCCCCTCCCCCTGGCCGATCCCCGCGCCCGGCACCTCCTCGAGGTCCTGCGCCGCCGCCCGGGCGACACCTTCGTCGCCGGCCTCGTCGACGGCCCCCTCGGCACCGCCACCCTTCTAGCCGTCGAAAACGACGCCCTCCACCTCGCCTTCGCCCCCGCGAGCACACCCCCGCCCCTCCCGCCGCTCACCCTGATCCTCGGCCTGCCCCGTCCCCAAAGCGCCCGCGACCTCCTGCGCGACGCCACCACCCTCGGCGTCGCGGCCCTCCACTTTGTCACCACCGATCGCACCGATCCGAACTACGCCTCGTCCAGCCTCTGGACCTCCGGCGAGTGGCGCCGCCACCTCCTCGCCGGTGCCGCCCAGGCCTGCGACACCCGCCTCCCCAGCGTCACCTGGGCGCAGACCC
>JBILUB010000081.1:0-9015 GCA_044371245.1 Opitutaceae bacterium | reverse complement strand
CGAGATCGCGGCATCCGAGCGGTCCTTGGGCTCGTCGAGTTGCGCGAGCTGGCCTTGGTCGTTGAAGCCATACTCGACCAGGGAAGGCGCGCTGGCCTTTTTTAGAAAGAGCACCAGCGAGGCGCCGATGCCGACATAAACGGCGGTGTCGAGCTTGAGGAACAGGGCGGAAAAAAGCGTCAGCCAAAACACGATCGCATCCGAACGCGTGGCGCGCGTGACGATCCGCACTTGGGCAAAATTGACCAACCGTACCGAAACGAGCACGAGGTAGGCCGCCAGGGTCGCGATCGGGATGTAATTGATAAAGTCCGAGGTGACGGCCAGCACCCCCAAAACCAGCAGGCTGGCGAAGACGCTGGCGAGCTGGGTGGCGCCGCCGCTCTGCTGACAGACCGCGCTGCGCACGAAGGACGAGGACCCGGGCATGGCGCCAAAGGCGGTCGCGGCGAGATTGCCCGCGCCCATCGCGATCAGCTCCTGGTTCGGGTTGACGCGCTGGCCGGAGCGGGCGGCGAGACTCTTCGTGATCGAGATCGCCTCGAGCATGCCGAGGATGGCGGCGGCGAGGGCGACGCTCGTCAGCTGCGGGATCAGGCTCAGGCCCTCGGCATTGCTGGGGAACCCGACAAACAGCGGCATGCTGCCCGAGATCGCGCCCCCATCGCGCACGAGTTTCACGTCGAACTCCGTGAGGTGATAGGCGAAGGAGACGACGACCGAGGCGGCGATCACGATCAGTCCTTCCGGCCAGTTCGGACGCACCCGGCGCAGCAGGACCATCGCGAGCAGGCTGGTGACGCCGACGCCGGCCGTCATCCAGTTGAAATGCGCCGTCCCCAGGCTGTAGAGCAGGTGGGTCACCGTCCCCGGCAAGGAAACGTCGGACGGGGCGCCGATCCCGAAAAGATTGCCGATCTGCCCCACTCCGATGAGGAGCGCGACCGCGCAGGCGTAGGCCACGATCACGGTGCGCGAAATAAACTGGGTGAGCGTGCCGAGTTTAAAGAAGCCGGCGGCGAGCTGGAACAAGCCGATCAAAAACCCGACGACCAAGACTTTCTCGAGCGCGGTCAGCGGCACGTCCCGCACGGTGACCAAGGCTCCGGCGAGGATGATCGAGATCGTGTTAGTCGGCCCAAACACCAGATGCCGCGACCCGCTGAAAAGCGCGCAAAACACCGCGCCGACGATGGCGGTGGCGATCACCGCGGCCGCCGGCAGCCCGACCACGAGGGCAAAGCCGATCGCCTGCGGGATGGTGACGATGGCGACCATGGCCCCGGCCACCGCATCGGCCTTGAACTTCGCGAAATCATAGCGCCTCAGCTCCCGGACGACGGGCGGGATCGGGTCGAGCCGCAGATAGTCGACGGCGTCGGAGAGGACGTCGCCGGCCTGATTCAGGACGCGGGTGGCGTGGTCGGAGGGCGAGGCGGACAATGCGGGTGGGCGCGGCGGAGGGGCGGCGACGCGGCGTTTAACTTCGGGGCGGGTGTTCGGGCGGAGTTAGGCGGCACGGGGCCGTGGTCAGAGTTCGACGCCGAGTTTCTCGAGGATCCGCTGCAGGTCGTCATTTCCGGCGTAGGGGATCACGATTTGCCCTTTTTTGCCCGAATGCTTGAGGGCGACGCGGGCGCCGAGGTGCGAGGTGAGGCGTTTTTCGATGCTGGCGATGGCGGCCGCATCCGCCGGGTTGGATTTTTTGGTCCCGGGCTTGCCGCTTTCGACGACGGCGGCGGGTGATACTTTTTTGGCCTGCACGAGGGCCTCGGTCGCGCGGACGCTGAGGCCTTCCTCGATCACGCGACGAGCGAGCAGGGCGCGCTGGGCGGCCTCCTCGACCCCGAGCAGCACCTTGGCGTGGCCGACCGAGAGCAAGCCCTTCGCCAGATAACCCTGCAACTCGCCATCGAGGGAGAGCAGTCGAAGGGTGTTGGCGACGGAGGCGCGCGGTTTGCCGACCCGCTCGGCCGCTTGTTCCTGAGTCAGATCAAAATCACGGATCAGGCTGGCGAAGCCGTAGGCCTCCTCGAGGGGATTCAGGCCCTCGCGCTGCAGGTTCTCGATCAAGCCCAGGGTGGCGGAGGAGGCGTCGCCGGCGGCGACCAGGCGCGCCGGGATGGTTTTGATCCGCAACAACTGGAACGCACGCCAGCGACGCTCGCCGGCGATGAGCTGGTATTTGCCATCGGTCTGTTTGCGGACAACGACCGGTTGGAGCAGGCCCTCGGCCCGGATGCTTTCGGCGAGCTCCTGGAGCTGCTCGGGGGCGATCTCCTTACGCGCCTGATAGGGACTGGGCACGACGGCGGAGACCGCGATCTCGATAAAGCCGCCGGGAGCCGGGGCGGTGGCGGGCGCCGCGGGCGGAGGGCTCGCCGGCGCGGCGGGTTTGGGGGCGGCGGCGGCGATGAGGCCGCCGAGACCGCGACCGAGACGGGATTTGGATGTGGCCATGGGGGGCGGGACGGCGGCGGCGGCTTTACTTGCCGCCGGGGATGAAGAGCACCTGACCGACCTGCACTTTGGTGGGGTCGACGATTTTGTTGGCGTTGACGATGTCCTGGAGCCGCGCGCCGGTTTTTTGGGCGATGCTGGAGAGCGTGTCGCCGCGCTGCACGGTGTACGTGATCCCCTCTTTCGGGAAATTGTCGGAGAAGGTGACGGGGGCGGAGCTCGCCGAACGGCCGCGGGAGATGGCGTCGAGGGCGGCGTTGGTCTGTTTGGCCAGCGCCTCCATCTGCGTCGCGACGACGGCAAGCACGTCGGAGCGGGTGCGGGCCGAGGCGGCCTGGATGTCCCGGGTGAGATCAGCGATGGCGGCGTTCAGCTGCGCGAGGGTGGCGAGATTTTGCTGCGCTCCCGAGGCGGCCTGGGTGAGCTCGAGGTTGTCCTTTTCCAGCTGCTCCACGCGAAGGGAGAGATCCCCGATGCGCTGCGTGAGCAGGCGGACATCTTCGCGGAGATTGGCGAGCTCCACCGCGGCGGACTGGGCCGGCTGGCCAACCAGCACGAGGGGCCACGCGAGCAGGGGTGCGAGGACGAGCAGGCGAAATAGGCGCGGCATAAACCATGAGCCGTAACAAGTCCGCGCGACTGCTCAAGCGAGGAGGTGAGGCCACGGCGCCAAACCGGGGCGGGCCGGAGAAGGGTTTTGCCGGCCCGGGCCGACGCTAGTCGCTTTGGGCGGGCCGCCAATCAACGAGCTCGAGCTGGATGGTTTTGCGGTCGTTGAAGTAGTTCCACGCCAGCTCGACGGCGAGGTCGACCGGGCGATCGATGGGCGGCATCCGATCCGCCATCTTCCACGCCACGCCGTAGAGGCGTCGACGAGCGTCGCCCACCTCCAGCGAGAAACGGAAATGCGCGCCCTTGAACACCTCCGGGCGCTGTTTGAACACCACTCCGCGCAGGCCGAACACGGGCTCGGGATTGGCCTGGCCGAAGGGATGCATCCGGGCCAACTCCTCCATCAGCCGCTCGTGGATATCCGGGAGGCGGAGCCAGACGGCGATGAGCAACTCGGGCTCGGAGGCGCGCCCCCCGGTCCAGGCGCGCACGCCCTCGCCAAAACGGGCGCGGAAGCCGGCGACCTTGTCCTTGGTCAACGCCACTCCCACCGCCATCGGATGGCCGCCCCAGCTGGCGAGTTGATCGGCGCAGCCGCCCAGGATCTCGACCAGATTGATGCCGTCTACACTCCGGCCGGAGCCCTTGGCCAACGCACCTTCATTGCCCAGCACGATACAGGGCCGGTGATACTTCCGGGTGATGCGACCGGCCACGATGCCGACGACGCCGGGGTGCCAGCCGTCGGAGTAAAGCACGATGCCGGGCTGATCGGAAAACTCCGTCTCGACGATGCGCTCGGCCTCCTCGGTGATCCCGCGCTCGATGTCCTGGCGCTCCCGGTTGAAGCTGTCGAGCTGGCGGGCGGTCTCGCGGCAAAACCGGACATCTTCGCTGAGCAGCAACTCGACGGACAGGGCGGCGTCCGCGAGCCTCCCGGAAGCGTTGATCCTCGGTCCGAGCCGAAACGAGATGTCCACCGGCATCAGGTCCTGGCCCGGGCGCACGCCCGCCACATCCATCAACGCACGCAGACCGGGCCGGGCCGAATCCTTCAGGGTGCGGAGGCCATAGCTCGCAAGGATGCGATTCTCGTGCTGCAGGGGCACCAGATCGGCGATCGTGCCGAGCGCCACCAGGTCGAGGTAGTCACGCAGTCGCAGCGCCTCGGCCGCCGGGTGGCCCTCGCCCCGCAGCTCCTTGACCAATCCGTGCACCAGTTTGAACACGAGCCCCACGGTGCAGAGGTGGCGCCAGGCCTCGTCACCCGGCTCGTCGTAGGCGTGGGGATTGATCAAGATGCCGCGTTCGAGGGATTTTTCCTTCGAGCGGTGGTGGTCGACCACGAGCACATCGACCCCGAGCGAGGCCAGGTACGCGACTTCTTCGTGCGAGTTTGTACCGCAATCCAGCGCGATGAAGAGACCGGGGCGCCCCGCTTCGAGCGCCCGATCGATCGCGCTCCGCGAAAGTCCGTAGCCATCCTCCATCCGTCGTGGCACGACGAAGCGGGGCGAGGCGCCAAATCGGCGGAGGATGCTGACCAGCAGCGCCGTGCTGCTGACGCCGTCCACGTCGTAGTCGCCGAGCACGACGATCTGCTCTTTCGCGGCCAGCGCGCGACGGAGACGCGCGGTGGCGCGATCGAGATCACGGAGGCGGAAGGGATCGGCCAGTCGCGCGAGCGCGGGCTGCAGAAAGGCCCCGGCCGCGCCCGCGTCCGGGTAACCGGCCCGCAGGAGCAACTCGGCCAGGACCGGCCCGACGCCGAGCGCGCCGGAAAGCTCCGCGATCCGGTCCGCGGGCACGGGCTGGTATTTCCAGCGCATGGATGTGGGCATGGGCGTCGAGGGTGCTCGCGCGAGCCCGGGCGGCGGGGACAAGCGGGACCGGGGCGAAGGGTTGCTCCGATTTCGCGCCGCCCGCGTGCGGGATGCACGCGGGCGAGGACGGATGGCGGAGGCCGAGGGCGGCGGCCCACCTGTCGCCGCGCGAGGGCACGCGGCGCGCGCGGCGGTTTACTTCTCGACGGGCTTGGCGCCCGAGATCTTGGCACCGACATCCCACTCGTAGACCGGCTTCTCGTCGTGACCTTTCTCGACGTGATGGCGGTCGCCCTTGTGCCACCAGTAGAAGACCGGGCTGGCGATGAAGAGCGAGGAGAAGGTGCCGACGACGACACCGATGATCAGGGTGACGGCGATATCGTTGATCTCGCCGCCGGCGACCGTCGCGAGCACGACCGCGGTGAGGAAAGTGGTGCCGCCGGTGATCACGGTGCGGGAGAGGGTCAGGTTGAGCGACTTGTTGACGATATCCCGGAGCTTGGTGTTGGGATCGAGTTTCAGCTCTTCGCGGATGCGGTCGAAGACGACGATCGTGTCGTTGATCGAGTAACCGACGATGAGAAGAATCGCCGCGACCATCGGGGCGTTAAACTGGCGGTCGAGCAGCACGAAGATGCCGATCGTCATCAGTACGTCGTGGATCGTGCAGACGACCGCGCCGACGCCGTAGCCGATCTCGAAGCGGAAGGCCACGTACACGAGGATCAGCACGAGGGACCAAAAGATCGCCCACGCGGCGTTTTTCCGGATCTCCTTGCCCACGGTCGGTCCGATGCGGCTCTCGCCGACGACCTGTAGCTTGGCTTCCGGGTGTGCGGATTGCAGCGCCGTGACCAGGGGGCCGGCTTGGTTAAAGTCGGTGGTGATGCGCAGGACTTCCTGTTCCGAACCAATCTCGCGGGTGTAGTTGATCGAGACGTCGGTGACGCCGCTGGCGGTCGCCACTCGCGTGACCTCCTCAAGCGAGAGCTTCTCGGTAAAGGCGAGCGAGACTTGGTCGCCACCGGTGAAGTCTTTGCCGTAGATCGCTTCGCCCTTGTAGACGACGGTCGCGGCGCCGATCAGCACGATCAGCCAGGAGGCGATGAAGGCCGGCCGGGCGTAGCGGAGGAAATCGAACTGCGTGTTCTCGAGGATCGAGAACATCGGCATGCGTTTCACGAAACCGCCGTTGATCGCGATATCGAGGAAGACGCGGCTGATCAGCAGCGCGGCAAACATCGTCGAGAAGATACCGATCGTCAGGGTGACGCCGAAGCCCTTCACCGGCCCCGTACCCAGCCAGATCATGATCGCAGCGGTGATCAGGGTGGTGAGATTGCCGTCGAGAATCGCGGAAAACGCCTTCTCAAACCCGGCGTCGAGGGCGGAGGAGAGCGATTTGCCGAGTTTCAGCTCCTCGCGCATGCGCTCGAAGATGAGGATGTTCGAGTCGACGGACATGCCGATCGTCAGCACGATGCCGGCGATGCCAGGCATGGTGAGCGTGGCGCCGATGCTCGCCATCACTCCGAGGATGATGAGGACGTTCAGGGCCATCGCGCACACCGCGAGCAGACCGCCCGAGGTGTAGAATAGGATGATGAAGGCCGCGGTGCAGGCGGTGCCGATGATGAAGGCGAGTTGTCCACTCTTCACCGAATCGGCCGCCAGCGTCGGCCCCACTTCGTACTGCTCCTGGACCCGCAGCGGGAGATCGAGCGGGTTGTTCAAGACATTGGCCAGCTCGACCGCCTCGCGCTGGGTAAACTGGCCGGTGATCTGGGCGCGTCCACCCGAGATCTCTTCGTTGACCCCGGGGGCGGAGTAGACCCGTCCATCCAGCACGATGGCGAGCCGGGCCCGGGCCTGCGGGTTACCCGTGCGCTGGACCAGCTCGGCGCTTTGCCGAGCGATCTCTCGGGTGACCTCGGCAAAGCGGCGGGCGCCCTCCGAATCGAATTCGAGGTTGATCTGATAGCGGCCCATTTCGTCCATGCTGGCAAACGCGGCCGACACGGTCTCGCCGGTCATCTCCCAGGTGCGCTTGACGAAGATCTCTTCGACAAAGGTTTGCCCATTTCGGCCCTCTTGCTCGTAGGTCTTCACCTCGAAACCGATCGGGGCCTCGCCCGGAGGAGTGGTCGCCGGATCGGCAAAGGAGTGGACGAGGCGGAAATCCAGGCGGGCGGGCTTACGCACGGCCTCGAGGACCTCGGGATTGTCCCGGGTGTTCACACCGGGGAGCTGGACCTCGATGCGGTTGGTACCGACGGCGCGCACGATCGGCTCGGCCACGCCCAGACCGTCGATACGGTCACCGATGATCTCGATCGCCTTGCCCAGCTTTTCGGCCCGCTCTTCCTCCGGAAGCGCGGCGGCGGCGGCGGCGTCCACTTCAAGGGTGAAGGCCACGCCTCCTTTCAGATCGAGACCGAGCTGGAGACGGCCCTTGGACTGGGCCAGTAGATGATCGAGCAAAAGCGTGTTTCGCTTGGTGACATTTCGCAGCGAACTCTCGATCGGGATGCCGGGGAAGTACTCGTTCGCGAGGTCGATCTTCCGCTCGTTGGCGAGATCGCGGAGGGCGATGAAGACCGAGGGAGCCTTTTCCTCCTCGAAGCGCGTGCGCGCCTCCTCGAGCAGGGCGCGAAACTCGGTCTGACGAACCTCGACCGAGGCTTCGACGTGATCGGCGAACTCGCGGTCCTGGAGCGGTACGAGCGAGAGGACGGCCCACAGCACGATGGCGAAGCTCAAGGTGAGCTTCCACAGGTTGCGTTTAAGCATGGTGTTTTATTGGTTTAAAAAAACGGTTTTCGCCCGTCGCGAGAACCCGGGGGAAGACCGGGCGGGCGGCGGGCAAGTCGAGGGGTGTCGATCAACGGGGTAACGAAGCGAGTAACGGAAAGGGGCGCCGGGTACGCGGCGGGCGGTCGAGGCAAGCGGGCACGGCGGAGAAAGCAATGCGGCACCGACTCGGGTCGGTGCCGCAGGGGCGGAAGCGGGGGGCTTTTACTTCTTTCGCACGACTTCCTGCACGAAGCTCTTGGCCAGCTCCAACTTCACGCCGTCCGCCACCCGGATCACGAAACGATCATCCTTTTTCGCGACGATCTCGCCGTAGACTCCGCCGGCGGTCAGCACCTGGTCGCCCGTATCCAGCGCGGCGAGCATCTTGGCGTGCTCCTTCTGCTTCTTGCGCTGAGGCGCGATGATCAGGAACCACATCGCGACAAACATCAGACCGATGAAAAGAAACTGGGTCATGGCGGCGCCACCGCCGGAGGCGGGAGCGGCAGCTTGGGCGACGAAGAGCGACGATTCGGAGACGAGAGTCATTTTCTGATTTGCGGGACGTGTTTTTTCGACGAGGAATCGCGAGATAACCGCGCCCGCCTCGGCGAACGCAAGCCATAACCCGACGCCCCGGCGCCTCCGTCCCGCCCGACGGCTTCCGCCTCCTTCCGACTCGCTTCGGCTCCGCTCCACTCCCTCCCTTTCCCTCCACTTTACCCACTTCGTGAAAAGCAAATCCGCCCCCGCCGCGCCCGACTGGTCCACTGAAAAATCCGAGGAGCTCTACGGCTTCAAACGTTGGGGTGCCGGGCACTTCGGCGTCGGCCCGGACGGGGCCGTCACCGTCCAGCCTCTCGCCGACGGTCGCTCCATCCGCATCATGGACGTGATCGACGAGGCCGTGTCCATGGGCCTGAAGGCCCCCCTCGTGATCCGCTTTCAAGACCTGCTCCGCCACCGCGTGGAGCGCCTGAACGCCGTTTTCGCCGAAGCGATCAAGGAGGAAGGCTACAAAGGCGCCTACCGCGGCGTCTTCCCCATCAAGGTCAACCAACTCCGTGAGGTCGTCGAAGAGATCGTCGGCGCCTCCAAGGGCTTCAACTACGGGCTCGAGGCCGGCTCCAAACCCGAACTCATGATCGCCCTCGCCATGCACGAAGGCACCAACGCCCTCATCGTCTGCAACGGCTACAAGGACTACGACTTCATCCGCATCGCCCTCCTCGGTCGCAAACTCGGCAAAAAAGTCATCATCGTCGTCGAGCAACTCGCCGAGCTCGACGACATCATCCGCGTCTCCAACGAGGTCGGGGTCAAA
>JBILUB010000080.1:0-9045 GCA_044371245.1 Opitutaceae bacterium | reverse complement strand
AAGGTGTGTCGGTTTTCGCAGGCCCCGGGGTGGAAGCGCGCAAAGGCGGGAGACAAGAGGGCGCGGGCCGGAGGTGTCAACGGCGCGCCCGGCGAGGACGATGCTCCCCCAGCTGGCGCCCTTGCCCAAGACGCGGGGCAAAAGAGGCCCGCAATCAAGCAGCGGATGACCGTCGCGCACGGAAAGACGCCCCCCATCCACGTCCAAAGTTCAGGTCATCTCGAGGTCGCCGCGCGCGCCGTCGCCTCGGCGGCACCAACGCCGCCGCCGCGCACCCAGAGCCTTTCCCGCGCCTCTCCAACCACGACCTCGGGGACAGATGCGGCGAGACGCCCGGCCTGCCCGGAAGGCCGGAGCTTCGCCGTCGGGGGGCGAAAGCGACGCTCCCCGCGCAAGGTAGAAGTTGAAAAGCGCCGCGCGCCCGGCTTGCTCGGCGGACTGTGAACGAAAACCGCGCGCCCACCGATGCCGCCCCCGACGCCGTCGAACCCGACGACGCGGAGGCCATGCTCGACCCGCGCGAACGCCCGATGGGCTTTCTTGACCACCTGGAGGAACTGCGCTGGACCCTGGTGAAAAGCGCCGTCGCCTTCGCCATCGCGGCCGGCTTGATTGGATTTTTCCTCAAAGATTTTAACGACGTGCTGCTCTGGCCGCTGCGCTTCGTGCAGGCCGAGCGCCCCGACTTCAGCCTCGACCTCAACACTCGCGGGGTGATGGAGGGTTTCGGGATTTTGTTCCAACTCTGCGGGCTCGGCGGTCTGGCGCTCGCCGCTCCGGCCATCCTTTTCTTCATCGGCCAGTTTGTCGCGCCGGCCCTCACCCCCCGGGAGTTGAAGCTCGTGCTGCCGACCTCCTTCTGCGCGTTCCTGCTCTTCCTGCTCGGCGCGGCCTTCGGTTTTTTCCTGCTGGTACCCAGCACCATCCGCGTATCCCTCGAGCTCAACGAGCTACTCGGGTTCAAAACCATGTGGACCCCCGCCAGCTACTACTCGCTGCTCACCTGGCTGGTGCTGGGAGTGGGGGCGGCCTTCGAGTTTCCGCTGCTCATCGTGCTTGCGGTGCATTTCGGCCTGCTGCGGGTCCAAACTCTGCGTCGCTACCGCCGCCACTCCATCGTCGGCATATTCCTGCTCGCGGCGATCATCACCCCCACGCCCGATCCGGTGACCCAGTGCCTCTTCGCCGCCCCGCTCTACGTCCTCTTTGAAATCGCCATCCTGGTCGGCGCCCGCGTGCAGGCCCGGCGCGAGGCACGCCTGGCGGCCGAAGCCTGACCCCGCCCCGGGCGATCAACGCCTCAACGGACCCGGGCCCGACCGGCCAAGAGCTCTCAAAAACTCAAGGCGCGAGCGCGAAGGGATTGTGCGCCCGCTCGTGGCCGATGGTGGTGAGCGGCCCGTGGCCCGGCGCCACCACCGTCGCGGGGGGCAGATCCTTCAGCACCCGGGCCACCTGCTCGCGCAGACGACGCGCGCAAAAATAGCCGCCTCCCACCGAACCGGCAAAAAGCAGGTCGCCGCTGATCAGCAGGGGAGCGGCGTGCGGCGCGCGGGGCACACCGACGCGATAGCAGTTGTGCGACTCGGCATGGCCGGGCGTGGCCAGCGTCTCGATCGAGTAACCCGCGCACTCCATCCGCGCACCATCCACCAAACCGGCCGCCCCCGGCAGACCCGCGCCCGCCGGCGAAAACACCGGCACCCCGTCAAACTGCCTGCGCACCTCGGGCAATCCCCCGACATGCTCGGTCTCGGCATGGGTCAGAAACACCCCCGCGAGCCGACGCACGCTCGCCGGCCACATCCGACGCAGCCGCAGGGGATCGGGCCCGGTATCGAAGAGGATACCCTCCCCGCCGCGACAATCGGTCAGCAGATAGGCGTTGGCCGTGCCCAGTCCGTGCGGCGAGCGCAGCGGGTGCAGGCAAAAGGGCAGGCCCGCCACCACCGGCAGCGGATAACGTCCGGCCGCCACCTCGCGCAGGCCGTCCGGCGCCAGCCCCAGGGCCCCGGCCAGGCGGCCCAGTTCCTCCGGGAGCAGATCTTCGTGCCGATAGTCGAGCGCGTCGCGTATCCGATCTCCCGATACGCCGGATAACGCGGCCAAGGCGTCCACGGAGAGCCCCGCGAGACGAAGCGCTTTTTCCAAGACGTCGCCCAACTCGTCCTCCAAGGGGGCCTGATCGATCACCATTACGAAAAATTACTCTCGCGAGGCCCGAATGTCGAACGGCCAATCGCACGCAGGGCTTCCCGCTTCCGCCCCGCGCCGTCCGGGCCGTGGCGCGGGGGCCGAACTTTGGCTTGGAATCTCCCCCGCCTTGCCGGCAGCTTCGCGGCGTTCCCTCCGGCCCGCCCACTTCTGCCAACCAAGTTTCAAACCATGGACGCCTCCCAACAAGAGATCCTCGATATCTTCACCCGCACCCGCGCCCTGCTGCGCGGTCACTTCGTGCTGCGTTCCGGCCTGCACAGCGGTCACTATTTTCAGTGCGCCCAGGTCTGCCAGAACATGCAGGCGGTGGAGCGCCTGGGCGAACTTCTGCTGGCGAAGCTCAAAGGCCTCGGCGGACTGGACTTCACGACCGTGCTCGCGCCCGCGATGGGCGGCCTCGTCATCGGCCAGGAAGTCGCGCGGCGCGCCGGCGCGCGCTATCTGTTTGCCGAAAAGGAAAACGACCGACTCGTCCTGCGCCGCGGCTTCAAGTTCGCCCCCGGCGAGCGTGTGCTGATCGTCGAGGACGTCGTCACCCGCGGTGGACGCGTGCTGGAGTGCCTCGACATCGTGCGCCAGGGCGGCGGCACCCCGGTCGCCGTGGCCATGCTCGTCGATCGCAGCGCAGGCACGCTCCGCTTCGACGTCCCGGCCCTTTCCCTGCTCGAGCTTAGTTTCCCGACCTACGAAGCGGATAAACTTCCGCCCGAGCTGGCGGCCCTGCCGGTCGATAAACCGGGCAGCTGAGCCCGCTCACGACCGAGTCTCCGGGCACCCGGAAACCGTCCGACCATCCCGTAAACGAAACACCGCGGCCCGAAGGAATCGGGACGCGGTGTGGAAAGAAATCGGCGGCGCCCGCTTCATCGCGGGCGGACCAGGGCTTCGGAGCTCAGCCGGGATCCTTCAGTCGAACGGCGGAGCAGCGGGGCGAGGGCGCGAGCAGCTTTCGGCGCGGACCGAGCGCAGGACGGAGCGAAGCGGAGATGGCGCAGCCCGGAGCGGAAGGCGGAGGGTCAGTCCGCAGTGCTCACAAGACCCGGCGGATACTTCAAGCCGAGGGCCCCGCCGAAAAATGCCGTCACATCGCCCTGATGCGTCCCGAGCAACGGCATGATCCGTATCAGAGCAGGTCTTCCTCGGCCGGCGGAGGCAGACCGCGACCCTCGCCCTCCGGGCCGCCGGGCCCGCCCCGCTTCTTGCCCGCCACACCGGGACCACCCGGACCACCCGCCCGCTCATCGCGGCGCTCCCGGGCCCGCTCGCGGATCTGGGCCCACTGCTCACGCTGCTCGGGAGTAAGCACCGCCTCGATCTTCGGCACATAGCTTTGGTGGATCGCCCGCGCCACCTCGCGCCGCTCCTCGCGATCCGCGTCGCGTCCGAGCTCCTTGGCCTTGGCCCGCATCTCCGCCCGCTCGGCGGCAAAGATCTCCTTCAGCTGCGCCACCTGCGCGTCGCTCAAGCCAAGCATCTCGCGCAGCCGCTCGAGACGCTCGCCGATGGCGCCTTCGCGACGTTCTTTCTTCGGTCGATCCCCCTCATCGGACTGGGCGTGAAGAACAGGAGAGGAGAAAAACAACGCGGCGCCAAGGGACAGGGTGGCATACAGAAACTTCGATCGTGCATTCATGATGTGTGGGTGAGTTTGGGTTGGGTTGATCGCATCCGGTCGGGATGCGGGTCTGAGTGTGTCGTGGGAAACAGTCTGCGGCCGACGGCGCCATCGGCTGCATGTCAACGGAGACGCCCACCGACGAAACTTGGTTACAGCGCGCTTCACCTTCGGTTTTTCCCATCGGCCCCGCCTCGCCTTTTTCCGCGCGCCCACCACCTTGCCCGCAAATGACCCTCGCCCAACGCACCGCGCTCGCCGCCCGCGAAGTCGAGGCGACCATCCGTCGCCTGCCCCCGCCCGTGCGCGAATTTGCCCGAAAGATCCCCGTCCACTTCGAATCCCGGCCACCCGATCACATCGTCGCGGAAGGGTTTCCCGCCGACATCCTCGGCCTCTTCGACGGCTCCGCCCACGGCGAGGAGATCAGCCAGGACCAGCCGATGCCCCCGCAAATCAGCCTCTACCTCGACAACATCTGGGACTTCGCGGAGCAGGACCGTGAAGCCTTCCGCGACGAGATCGGCGTCACCTACCTCCACGAACTCGGCCACTACTTCGGGTGGGACGAAGACGAACTCGCCGCCCGCGAGCTCGATTGATCGCCACGCCGCCCGTCCTCGCCACCCGCAGCGCCCCCCTTTCCCATGCGCCTCCTCCGCTCCCTCCCCCTCTTTATCGCCCTGACCGCGCTCTGCTGCGCCGCCAGCCTCCACGCGGCACCCGATCCCCGCCTCACCACCCGACTCGAGACCTGCGAGGCGATCCTCCGCGAGTTTCAGGATGATCCCGAACTCGCCATCCCCGACTCGGTGCTGCGCAACGCCGAGGCCCTCGTGATCGTCAACCAGGTGAAGGGCGGCCTCATCCTCGGCCTGCAGTACGGCTACGGCGTGGTCCTCGCTCGCCGCGACGACCGCAGCTGGAGCGTGCCGGTTTTCATCCGCGCCGGCGAAGCCAGTCTCGGCCTGCAACTCGGCGGTCAACGCATCGAGACCATCTACGTCCTGATGGACCGGGCGACCGTCCGCCGTCTCTTCGAAGGACGGGTCAACATCGGCGTGGACGCCCAAGCCGTGGCCGGTCCTCGCGTCTACGAAACCGAACAGGTCAATCGCGACATCCTGACCACCCCCGTGCTCGTGTACGGGCGCAATCAAGGCATTTACGCCGGCGCCACGATCAAGACCGGCTGGATCGACCGAAACGACTCCGCCAACTGGGACTACTACGACACGCCCTACATCTTGCCCGAACTCCTTTACGGAAACTTCGTCCAGCCTCCGCCCGAGGTGCGTCCGCTGCGCGACTACGTCGCGCAAATCACCCGCTGAGCGGACGACGGCAAAGCGCGTCGTAAGCGTTAAATCCACCGCCCCGCCGCTTTCCGCGCTTGCCAAGCAACGCACTGAAAAGACGGTCCACAACTTCCACCCGCGAACCCCTCCACGACGACTTCGACCCTCGCTCGTAATGGCCGGCCTGCTCCGCAAACTCCTCGATCCCTCCCGCATCGCGCTTGATGTTCGCGCCACGCGCCGCACCGCCGCGCTCAACGAGGTCGCACGTCTGCTCGAGAGCCACCCCTCCATGTCGAACTACGGCGGGTTCTACCAAGAGCTACTCGCGCGGGACCGCCTCGACACCACCTGCCTCGGCAACGAGATCGCCCTTCCCCACGCCCGCACCGAACACGTCGCGGACCTTGTGCTCGCCATCGGCCGCAGCACCGCCGGCGTGAATTTCGAAAAGGACAACCAGACCGTACGCCTGCTCTTCCTCCTCGGTACCCCGAAGAGCAACCCCATGGCCTACCTCCAGGTCGTTTCCACCCTCTGCAAGATTCTCAAAGACGCCCCTACTCGCGAAGCCTTGCTCGCCGCCCCCACCCCGGCGGATTTTGCCGCGCTGCTCCTCTCGGCCGAGGAAAAAGTCTTGGCTCCGGCCGCCTGAGCCCCCTGCGCGCCCACAGCCCCGCGTGCGCTAAGGACCGAGGAGCAAGCGCCCTCCCGATGCCCCCGCCCTCAACCCAAAAAACCCGCGGAGGATCGAGGCGAGCACCGGGACCAAGCGTCCCGGCCGAGACCGACCAACTAAAAATGGCTGCCCGAGTAGGGGTCGAACCTACGACCAAGTGATTAACAGTCACCTGCTCTGCCACTGAGCTATCGGGCAAGTTAACCTTTCCACGGAAAGGGGCGGGGGAAAAACCAAGCGCAGACCCCCTTTGTCAACGCCCATTTGCCCTCCCTCCGCAGATTTCCCCCGGGCCGGGCAAGTTTTGGTTGCCAAACTCCACTCCCGCCCCTTTCGCTCAAACCCTTTTCCACTACGCCTGCCATCAATTCCGGTGCGACAGGGGGAACGAAATCCATGAACAAACCGCTCACGCTCACCATCTCGCCGCGCGCCCAAACCGGCCGCTCGGCCTCCCGCCGCGTTCGCAAGGCGAACCAGATCCCCGCGATCCTCTACGGCAAGCACACCAACCCGGAGACGCTCGCCGTCGACGCCCCCGAATTTAGCCGCCTCGTCAAGGCCGTCGCCGGCCGCGCCCTGCTCATCGAGCTCCAGCGTAAAGATCAAGGCGCCAAATCCCTCTCCTTCCTCCAGGAAGTCCAGCGTGACCCCATCACCGACAAGTACCTGCACATCGACCTGCAAGAAGTGAAGGCCGATGAGAAGGTCGACCTCAATGTCCCCGTCGCCATCGTCGGCGAAGCCTTCGGCGTCAAGAGCCAGGCCGGCGTGCTCGAGATCTCGGCCAAGACCCTCCGCATCCGCTGCCTCCCGAAAGATCTCCCCCCCGTCATCGAGGTCGACGTCACCGAGCTCAAAATCGACGAGTCCCTCAAGGTCGGCGGCCTGAAGGCCATCCCCGGCGTCGAGTTCCGCGATCTCCCCGGCCAGCCCGTCGTCTCCGTGCTCAG
Source organism: Opitutaceae bacterium (assembly GCA_044371245.1). GTDB lineage: Bacteria > Verrucomicrobiota > Verrucomicrobiia > Opitutales > Opitutaceae > IMCC26134_A. The sequence goes on along the minus strand of JBILUB010000080.1, from coordinate 2,283 downwards.
CGTCGAGGAAGAGGAAATCCCCACCGCGGCCACCGCCGCCGCTCCTGCCGCCGGCGCCACTCCCGCCGCCGGTGCCCCCGCCGCTGCCGGCGCTGCCCCGGCCGCTCCGGCCAAGGACGGCAAAGCCGCCGCCCCCGCCGCCGCCCCGGCGAAGAAGTAAGTCACCCCGCGCGACTCGCTCCCCGAGCGGTCGCGCTTGTTCTTTGAGTCATGCCCGTCTCGCTCGTTGCCGGCCTCGGCAACCCCGGCCGCGCCTATGCCGCCACCCGCCACAACGCTGGCTGGATGGTCGTAAACGCGCTCGCCGAGGAGCAAAAGCTGTCCTGGCAAACCCAGGAACGCTTCGAGGCCGAGATCGCCCGCTGGGATTTCAGCCCCGGCCACACCGTGTGGCTGGCCAAGCCGCTCACGTTCATGAACGAGAGCGGCCGCGCCATCCAGAAACTCGCCGCCTTCCACAAAATCGCGCCCGCTTCGCTCACCGTCGTGTACGACGACCTCACCCTCGACTGCGGCCTGCTCAAGGTCTCGGTCAAAGGCAGCGCCGGCGGCCACAACGGCGTCGCCGACCTCATCGCCCGCCTCGGCGACGGCTTCATCCGCTACCGCCTCGGCATCGGCCCCAAACTCCCCCGCGAGATGGACCTCAAAGACTACGTGCTCGGACTCTTCACCGCAGAACAACAAACCACCTTCCAACAAAATCTTCCCCGCTTCACTTCCGGCCTTCGACTCCTGCTCAGCCAGGGTCCCGATCAGGCCATGAACCAACTTAACCGCCGAAACCTCCCACCCACATGAGCGCCACCGCCACCCGCAACTACCTCGCTACCTTCATCCTCGATAACCGGGGCAAGGAAGAGACCGTCGAGCAGATCCTCGAAATCGTAAAAGCCGACATCACCGCCGTCTCCGGCAAAGTCGAGACCGTCGAAAATGTCGGTCGCAAGGACTTCGCCCGCGTCACCGACACCAAGTTCCCCGCCGCCAGCTACGTGCAGATCAAATTCTCCGGCCCCTCCGCCGCGCCCGCCGCCCTGAAGGAGCGCCTCCGCCTCAACCAGAACGTCTACCGCACCCTGGTGCAGGCCGCCTGATAAAGCGCCGCTTCGTCGTCGCCTCGTCGCGCCACAACCCCCCACCCTCGCGCCATGGCCAACCTAAATCGTGTACTCCTGATCGGAAACCTCACCCGTGACCCCGAGCTGCGCGTCACGCCCAAAGGTACCGCCATCTGCCAGTTCGGCCTGGCCATCTCCCGCTCCTTCAAGGACGAGAGCGGCCAGACCCGCGAGGAAGCCACCTTCGTCGACATCGAGGCCTGGGGTAAACAAGGCGAACTCATCGCCAAGTACTGCACCAAAGGCCGCCCCCTCTTCGTCGAGGGCCGGCTCCGCTTCGACCAATGGGAGGATAAGACCACCCAGCAAAAACGCTCCAAACTGAAAGTAGTGCTCGAAAACTTTCAGTTCCTCGGCGGTCGCGATGGCGCGGCCCCCGGCGGAGCGTCCGCCGCCGGTCCCGGCGAAGACGAACCGTCCTACGAACCCGCACCCCGCAGCCCGGCCCCCGCGCCCCGCGCCCCCGGCGGCGGCCGCCCCGCCCCCGCTCCCCAGCACGACATCAACGACGAAGACGTCCCCTTCTAGGCCGCCTCACCGTCCACTCCCGTATTCTTTCAACCACTACAACACCCTCCCACCATGGCCTACCATGAAGTCCTCCTCCTGAAGCCCGTCGCCAACCTCGGCGGCGAAGGCGACCAAGTTCGCGTTCGCGCCGGCTACGCCCGCAACCTGCTCATCCCCACCAAGGCCGCAGTGCCCCTCACCCAGTCCAACCGCAAACGCGTCGAGTCCCTCAAGAAACGCCGCGGCGAGCGCGAGGCCTCCGAACTCGCCGGCGCCCAGGAGCTCGCCAAGAAGATCGCCAAGGTCTCCCTCGCATTTGCGGTCAAGACCGGCGAAGGCGGCAAGATGTTCGGCGCCATCACCTCCGCCGACCTTCACCAGAAATTCGTCGAGGCCGGCATCGACATCGAAAAGAAGAAGATCCACCTCCACACCCCGGTCAAAACCCTCGGCAAACACGAGGTCGCGATCAAACTGCACTCCGAGGTCTCCGTCGAAATCTCCTTCGACGTCGTCTCCGAAAACCCCATCGAGCAAGCCCCGGCCGCCGAAGAGGCGCCCGCCCCCAAGACTTTCTCGAAGTCCAAGCGCAAGTCCGCCGAGTAATCCCGCCTTCCCCCTCGATCGGCCCCCGCCGCGCTCCCCCCGGAGC
>JBILUB010000079.1:0-9113 GCA_044371245.1 Opitutaceae bacterium | reverse complement strand
AGGGGACCCCCTCCACGCCCGTGGCCTCGAATCCCCTGAAACGGTGGAGCGATCAGGCGACCTGGTCCCAGCCTGGGTTTAGCGTGATGGGGCCCTGCCCAAACAATCCCGCGCAGGCGTGTCAGTGCCCACCGGGAGCGCCGACCGCGGACAAGATGGTGACGATCCCGGCGGGTGTCTCGGTCTTACTCGACGTGGAAACGCCGGTGCTGGGCGGAGTGATGGTGCACGGAGAGCTCGTTTTTGAGGATAAGGCCGGGGTCGGCCTTTCGGCCGAGTGGGTGATGATCATGGGTGCAGGCTCGGTGCTGCGCGTGGGCTCTGAGAACAGCCCCTACGTCAACCAGACCCACATCACCCTCCACGGTACGGATCGGGATCTGAATGTGAGTGGAGAGCCCGCCCCCTGGAACAGCGGCAACAAGTTCCTCATGGCGATGGACGGCGGCACGCTCGCCCTCCACGGCGCGACCCGCTCGAAGACCGCCTGGACCAAGCTCGCCGCCACCGCCGCCGCCGGCGCCACCACGCTCACCCTCGAGCGCGCGGATACCGGTTGGCGAGTCGGCGACCGCTTGGTGATCGGCCCCACCGGCTACTCCTCCACGACGGCCGAAGAGGTGGCGATCACCGCGATCAACGGTGCGAACGTCACCTTCAGCCCCGCGCTGGCCCACCCGCATTGGGGTCAACTCCAGACCTTTGGCGGCACCACCGTGGACGAGCGCGCCGTCGTCGGCCTGCTGACCCGCAACATCAAAGTCCGCGGCGCGGCCGACTCCGACGCGCAGAAGTTCGGCGCCCACACCATGATCATGGGCGGTCTCTCCGGCCGGCCCAAGGCCTACGGCTACGTCGAGGGCGTCGAGTTCACCCGCAGCGGCCAGGCCGGCAAGCAAGGTCGCTACACCTTCCACTGGCACTGGGTCGGCGCCGCCGATGGACAGTATTTCCGCGACAACTCCATCCACCGTGCCTTCCAGCGCGCCGCCAACGTGCACCGCACTTCCGGGGCTCTCGTCGAGGACAACGTCGCCTACCGGGTGCAGAACCATAACTACGTCTGGGCCGAGGACGGCCACGAGACCGAGTTTAATAACATTTTCCGTCGCAATCTTGCGGTGCAGGTGATCCACCCCGCGAACGACGCCGAGTTTGCCTTTGGCGAGCGCGACGTCGGCACCGCCACGCAGGAAGAATGGCGCACCAGCGGTTTCTGGGGCCGCAACACCGCCCACACCTTTGAGGGTAACCACGTCGCCGGCGTGCAGGGCGGCATGGGCTACTTTTTCGACATCGGCGGCGGCGTCGGCCCCGACCCGAAGCTCTCCCTCTTCCGTTTCGAGAACAACACCGCCCAGTCCTGCACCGACCTGCTCTCCGGCCTCGCCCCGCAAAACGACATGTACCCGCCGCTCGTCCGCGGCGTGGGCCTCTTCGTCAGCGGCCGCGACGCCGGCCCGCAGAGCTTCACCGGCCTGCGTGCGTTCAAGACCAAGCTCGGCGCCTGGTTCGAGGCCGCCGGCCACACCCTGAACGGCGCGGTCCTCTCCAATAACGCCGGCGCCATGTTCTGTCTGCTCGCCCGCTTGGAGAACTCGGTCGTCGTCGGGCGTAATGCCAACACCCACGGGAACTCCGACATGATCCGGCTCATCCCCGCCGTGCAGATCGGCACGGTCGGCGTCGATTTCGCCGGCGTGATCACCTTTAACGACCAAGGCGGGCCCAAGTCCGTGCGCGTCGCCAACTCCCGGTTCTACCAGCTCCACTCGGCCATCACCCTGGCCGACACGGTCAACTACTATGGCGGCTACGTCACCGGCCTGACCGTCGACGCCGAGACCCGCCCCGTCTACGGGATGAACATGTACAGCGGCGCCGTCCTCGACCTCGACGGAGCCCTCGACCCGGACGGCCTCGCCCGCCCGACCTGGCTCACCTTTGCGGACAACTGGTACATCCACTCCACCTCCCGCTTCGACCACCGGATGGCCGTGTGGCGCACGCCGGATGCCGGCCGCATCGTCCGCCCGACTTCGGCCACCCAGTTCCTCCCCTACGGACCGAACACCACCGCCGTCACCCTGAAGGAGCACCGCACGGGCATTCGCGTCACCGGCCGCGGCGGCTTCGCCCTGCCGCTCGATTATCAGGTGACCCCGGAGACCATGCTCGAATTCTACGCCTCGGAAAACACGCTCTACGGCGACGAGCAGTGGCACTACGTCGGCCTCGGCTTGGACGAGGATCTCAACCCCGCCAACGGTCAACGTGTCCTCGGCCTCAACCTGAAGCAGACGACCGCCACCAACACCAACCGCGCCTTCACCTCCTACACCCACACCCAGATCGCGCCCTACATGCTGCCCGCGATCATCGGCGAGCCCGGACGCGTCTACCGCATCCCGCTCGGCCAGCTCTACACCGGCCAGATGCGTTACCTGGTGTTCTACGGCGACGCCCGCACCAGCAATCCCGTGCAACCCATCTTTGACCTGCAGATGATCCGCCTCTTCGAGCGCAAGGATGCCGGCTCCCGCGGCTGGATGGTGCGCCGTGAGATTTTTAACAACGTCTCCGCCGGCGGCGACGGCGTGTTGAACTTCGCCGATCTCCAGGCGCACTCCCGCTACCCGAACAACCCGAATTCCGTCCGTGCGGTGAACCCCTACTATGGCACGAGCGAACTCCGCGAGGAAGTGGAGATCGCGCATTCCCCCGCCTTCCAAGTTCAGAACCAGACTGCCGCTGCGGTCGACAAGTCCTACCTCGTCGTCCCCGCCAACGGTGTCTACGAGTTCGCCCTCGAGAGCGGCATGAACAACTTCCGACTCGAGATTGGCATCATCCGCTCCACCGGCCTGACCTGGACCACCGTGCTCGAGGAGAACCGCGGCATCTCCAACAACGACAATCCGGTACGTCTGGTGGGCTCGATGAATCTCCGGGCCGGAGTCTCCTACCCCTGGCGCCTGACCACCCTCTCGCGCTACGCCGCGGTGGGCAACAGCCTCCGCCTCACCTGGCGCCCGCCCGGCCAAGCCGAGTTCACGCCCTTCGACATCACCTGGTTCCGCCCCGCCGCCAACGACATCAAGGTCGACGCGAATCTGGTGCCCGACGCCGATCGCGACGGACTCGACGATCGCTGGGAGCTCTCCTTCGGTCTGGACCCCCTCGCCAATGACGGCCGCTCCGGCGCCACCGGCAGCCCTTCCTCCGATGGCGTGACCAACCAGCAGAAATTCCTCTTCGGGCTCAGCCCGCTCGCGCCCGCCGTGGTGCCCGTGGCCGCCGTCTCCACCGAGCCCGACCTCGGTGTCTCCGTCATCGAGTTCCCCGCCCTCCGCGGACGTAACTACCAGCTCCAGGAGTCGACCGACCTGCAGAACTGGACCTCCGTCGGCGCCCTGCGCAACACCGGCACGGCCGATACCGTCAACCTCGAGTGGATCGCCAACCTGAACGGCCGTCAGCGCGTCTTCTACCGCGTGCTCGTCACCCCCGTGCCCTCGAGCAGCCTCTACGTCCCCCCGGCCAACACCGGTGGCGGCGGCGGTGGCTCGAGCTACCCCTGATAGGATTACGGCCGGGCCCGTTTTCCACGGGCCCGGCTTTTGTATTCTCGGTCGAGGCCGATTTGTACGGCCCGGCAGCCTCCGTCTACCCCTCCCCCTCCGTGATGCCCTTTCGTCGTACCCTGATTTTGGCCATTTTGCTGCTGCCCCTCGGTCTTCGTGCCGCGCTGACCCCGGGAGCCTTTAATGCGCTGACCCACACGGATCCCGGGACGGGGTTCACCATCCCCTATCAATTGTACGTCCCCGTCGGCTACACGCCCGGCACCAGCACCCGTTACCCGCTGGTCGTCAGTCTCCATGGCGCCGGGGAGCGGCGCAGCACCAATTCCTCGCCGGCTCCCTTTTTCCCCACCAGCGCCTTTGTCACCGCCGAGGCCCAGGCCTACGCCCGCTCTTTTGTGCTGCATCCTTGGTGCCCCACCGGCCAGCAATGGGTTAATCAGGAGTTTGGGGGCGGCACCTACAACCAGACCTCCATGCCGATCAGCGGCCCGTTGGGGGCCGTGTCCTCGCTGCTCGACTCCTTGCTCGCCACCGAGCCCGCCATCCACCCCGACCGCGTCGTGATCACCGGCCTGTCGATGGGTGGTTACGGCACGCTCGATCTCGCGTCCCGGCGTCCCGGCCTGTTTGCCGCCGCGCTGGCCGTCTGCGGCGGCGGTCCCGCCCCCCAGGCCGCCCAGGGCATTTATGGGCAACTGCCCCTCTGGCTCTTCCACGGCGATGCCGACAACATCGTGCCCGTCTCCGGCAGCCGCGACATGGTCGACGCCCTGCTCACCGCCGGCGCCCGTGTCCGTTACCGCGAGTACCCGGGGGCTGGTCACGACACCTGGACCCCCACTTATACCGACCAAAACGTCGTCCGCTGGCTCCTGTCGCGCGTGCGCGGTGGTCCGGTCCCGGGTAATCAGGCGCCCTCGCTCGCCGTCGGGTCGGCGAATGTGACGGTGGATCTGCCCACCTTCACCTACACCCCGCCCACGGTCCTGAGCGACCCCGACGGCGGCCCGTCCTCCACCCACGTTTGGTGGTATCCCGTCGCGGGCCCCGGTCGGCCCTTGTTCACTCCGCAGGACGGGGGCTTTGCCACCGCCCTCTTTCCCCGCGTCGGCACCTACCGCCTGCGCGCGACGGCGGACGATGGCTCGGCCTTTGTCTCCCGCGAGATCGTGGTGCAGGTGCGCCCGCCCGGAGGCGGCGCCATGCCCACCCTGCTCGGGCACTGGAATTTTGACGAGGGCTCGGGCCTGCAGGTGAACGACGCGACCGGGCACAGCGCCCCCGGGCAGCTGATCACCGCCGGTAGTTGGATAACGGATACGCCCGACGGTTCGCCCTCCGCCCTGCGCTTCAACTCCCCGGGCAATGTCGTGCGGATCCCGGCCTCGCCCTGGCTCTCGCCCAGCAATAACCGCTTCTCCCTCACCTTCTGGGCCAAGGTCACGTGGGATGGGTTTCTCTTTCACCAGTTTGGCGCCTGGGATCTCAACACCGCGGGCGGCCTGCGTCTGACCTTTTTGGGCAACGGCAACGGCGCCTGGTTCCAGCCCGGCGCACCCGGCGGCTCCGCCGGCCGCTGGACCCACGTAGCCTTCACTTACGACGGCTCCGTTGGTCGCTATTATTTCAACGGCGTGCTCGCCCATACGCGTGATTCCGAGGGGCTGGTCCTCAAGGCGTCCACCTCGCCCCTGCTCATCGGCGGCAAAACCTGGAACGCCAACCGGGACGACGCCGAGCACATCCAGGGCGCGCTCGACGATGTGCGCCTCTACGACGCGCCGCTGAGCTCCAGCCAGATCCTCGCTCTTATGCAGCCGCCCGCCTCCGGCTTTGCCGGCTGGATCTCCGCGCTACCTTCGCCCCCTCCCGCCAATCTGCGCGGGCCGACCCAGGACCCCGATGCCGACGGCCTGCCCAATCTCCTGGAGTACGCTCTTGGCGGCAGCCCCGTGTCCGCCGCCTCCGCCCCCCGTCCCATCGTCCAGCTCGACACCTCCGGCGGAGCCTCCGGTCGCACCCTTTCCCTGCGCTACAAACGCGCGATCTCCTCGGGCCTGAACTACGTCGTCACCCGCTCCGCCGATTTGGTATCGACGCACTGGATACCCCTTGCCTCGCCCGAGCTCTTCGACGCCCCCAGCGGGCTGCACTACCGCAGCTACGAGCTGACCCCCGATTCCCCCCGCGTCTTTTTGCGGTTAGAAGTATCCGAACCCTGAACCCGCCATGCACCTACCCCGACGTTTCTTCCGCAGCCTTCTCTGGTCCTTGGTTCTTTCCGGCTGCCCGCTCCTCGCCCAGACCCCCACCCATCATTGGACCTTCGACGCCGGCTCGGGCTCCACCGCGGCGGACTCCGCCGGCTCGGCCCCTGGTACCTTGGTCAACACCACCTGGGTCTCCGGCCGTTTGGGAAATGCCTTGGAGTTCAACGGGACGAGCTCGCGCGTCACCCTGGGATCGCCGGTGCTGTCGGGCTCCGCCTTTACCGTCGCCGCGTGGGTTTGGGCCGATCGTTTTGATCATCTCACCAGCGGAGACGCGCGCATCATTTCCAAGGCCGCGGGCACCGACGAGGCTCAGCACTTCTGGATGCTCTCGGGCATCAACGATTCGGGGGCCGTGCGCCTTCGTTTCCGCCTGCGGGCCGGCGGCAGCACCGCCACGCTGATCGGCACGGCCGCTCTGCCCACCGGCGCCTGGGTGCATGTCGCGGGCGTCTACGACGGTTCCCAGATGCGGATCTACCAGGACGCGCAGCTGGTGGGTACGCTGGCCAAGACCGGCACGCTCGCCACCGACGCCGGGGTGGAGGCCTGGATCGGCGATAATCCTCCGACCGCGGGCATCCGTCCCTGGGATGGCCGCATCGATGACGTGCGCCTCTACGCCTCCGCCCTCACGGTCGGGCAACTCCAATCGGTCATCGCCGTCGCCTCCGCGCCCACCGTTTCTCCCGCGGCGGGCACCTATGCGGACAGCGTCACCGTCACCCTGAGCACCAGCACGGCGGACGCGGCCATTCGCTACACGACGAACGGCACCGAGCCGACCGAAAGCTCCACCCTCTACACCGCGCCGCTCACCTTCACGACCACCACCACGCTGCGGGCCCGGGCTTTTAAGGCCGGTTTCACCGCCAGCACGACCACCGTCGCCGCCTACACCGTCACGGTCGCCACCGACGTGGCGACGCCCACCATCTCCCCCGCGGCCGGCAGCTACCCCGGCAGCGTCGCCGTCACGCTCGCGACCAGCACCTCCGGGGCCGCGCTCCGCTACACGCTCGACGGCAGCACCCCCACCACGAGCTCCCCGCTCTACACCGCGCCCCTTTGGCTCTCCGCCAACACCACGGTAAACGTGCGCGGCTTTAGGACCGGGCTCAGCGCCAGCCCCGTGGCCACGGCCGCCTATACCGTCACCACCACCACGCCCGGCGGCGGCAATCCCGGCGGTGGCGCTCCCGGTGAGTTACCCACGTTTGCCGAGACCGTCTTGCCCGGCACCACGCCCTCGGGCGGCGTGGACAACGGCTACGGTCGCGTCGCCATCGCCGACATCAACGGCGACGGCAAAAACGACATCATCACCCACTCCTGGGGCGGGGTGCGCGACGTCGAGCAGAACTTTGCCGGCGTCCACTGGTTCCGCTACCCCGACTGGACCCGCTTCACCGTGGACTCGAGCACCAACACGCCCTTCTTCGGCGACACCGTGCTGGCCCGGGATGTGGACGGCGACGGCGACATCGACATCGTCGGCGTCAAGGGCAACGAGAGCACCTTCCAGCGCGAGGTCTGGTACGAGAACACCGCGGGCAACGGCTCCGCCTGGACCGAGCGCACCATCCTCGACACGAATTTTAGCTACAAGGAGACCAAGTCCATGCTCCTCCAGGATATGGACGGAGACGGCAAACTCGACCTCGTCACCCGCCGCGAGACCCGCCTCTACGTCTGTTTCCAAGATTCCAAGACCGCCTGGACAAACGCGTTTCAAACCGTCGCCTCCCGCGAAAACATGGGCCTCGGCGACCTCGACGGGGACGGCCGTACCGACGTCATTCTCAACGGCTACTGGCTGCGTAACGACGGCACTCGCAACGTCGGCTCCTGGGTGCGCCACAACTTCGACGCCGAGTGGTACGGCAAAAGCGGCTCGTGGGACGTCAACGCGGTCAAGGTCCATGGCGGTGACATCGATGGCGACGGTCGCTCCGACATCGTCGTGACCCACAGCGAACAGGCCGGCTGGGGTCTGTATTGGTATAAGCTTACGGGCAACTTCACCGCCGGTCCCTCCGCCTGGACGCGCCGCACGATCGACGCCGACGTGCCCTACGCCCACACCCTCCAGGTTCATGATCTGAACCACGACGGCCTGCTCGACATCGTCACCGGCACCAATGACGGCGAAGGCGAAAAGGGCGGCCCCGCCACCGGCACGAAAGTCCGTGGCGTCTACGCCTACATCAACCGCAACAACGGCGCCAACTGGCAGGAAGTCGTCGTCAGCCGTAACCACTGGGTCTATTCCGGCATCGTCGGCGACGTCGGCAGCGACGGCTCCGAGGACATCGTGAGTCCCATCCACTGGCAGCGCGGCCCCGTCGTCTACTGGAAAAACGACATCGAGGGATCCGCCGACGTGACTTACTCGCTCGAGGATTGGACCCGCCTCCAGATCGGCACCTTCGTGGAGAACGCGGTCTTCGTCGAACACGCCGACCTCAATGGCGACGGCCGTATCGACCTCGTCGCCGGCTCGGACTGGTGGCAGCAACCCAGCGCCGGACTCACCGGTACCTGGACCCGCCGCGCCATCGGCGGCAGCTTCCTGAATCTTGCGCTGACCCACGATTTCGACGGCGACGGCGATATCGACCTCCTCGGCACCACGGGGGAGGGCGCCAACGCCTCCCGCACCATCGTCTGGGCGCGCAACAACGGCAGCGGCACCTTCGAGATCCGCAACATCGGCAACGCCCCGGGCAACGGCGACTTTCTCCAAGGCCGGGTGATCAACACCTTCAAGGGCGGGCAAAAACAGGTCGTCTTTTCCTGGCACAACGGCGGCGGCGGTCTCCACGCCCTCACCGTCCCCGCCGACCCGGTCAATCAAGCGTGGACCTTCTCCACCCTCAGCACCACCACCCTGAAAGAAGACCTCGACTTCGGTGACATCGACGGCGACGGCGACCTCGATCTCCTCCTCGGCACCATCTGGCTGGAAAACACCAGCACCGGCTGGACCGCGCGCACCCTCGGCTCCGTGGCCAACACCACCCCCGCCGAGGGCAACACCCCCGAGCCCGACCGCTGCCGCCTCGCCGACATCGATGGCGACGGGGACCTCGACGCCATCGTCTCCAACGAGTTTGGCCGCGACATCGTCTGGTTTCAAAATCCCGGCGCCGGCGCCGTCACCGGCACCTGGACCCGTCGTTTGGTCGGCACCGCCCACGGCCAGGGTTTTTCCATGGACGTGTACGACATGGACAACGACGGCCTGCCCGACGTG
>JBILUB010000078.1:0-9140 GCA_044371245.1 Opitutaceae bacterium | reverse complement strand
CGGCCCGGACCAGCAGACCGAGCGGCGTGCGGTTCAACACGAGCCAGACCCCGAGGACCACCAGTGCGGCAAAGCCGATCACGAACAGCCGGTTGTAGGCGAAGGCGACGTCAAAGATGGTGGCGCCGCCCTGGAGCCACGAGGGGGCGTTGATCTGCACGTTGGCGGGGCCGAAGATCAGACGAAAGGTCTGCTGCAGAGCGAGTGACACCCCCCAGGTGGCGAGCAGACTCTCCAGCGGGCGCTTGTAGAGAAACTGGATGACACCACGCTCGATGAGTAGGCCGACCAAGGCCGCGGCAACAAAGGCAACCGGCAACGCGGCCAGGAAATAGAGGTCGAAAAGACCGGAAGTGGCACCGAAGAGGGAAACGAAAAGGTTCTGGGTCACAAAGGTGGCGTAGGCACCGACGACCATGAGTTCACCATGCGCCATGTTGATCACCCCCATCAGGCCAAAGGTAATCGCAAGACCAAGGGCGATGAGCAGGAGCACGGAGCCCGCGCTCAACCCGCGGAAGAGGTTGCCGAAGAAGTTGACCAGCTGCCAATGGCTATCGATTCGGGCCAGGGCGACCCGCATGGCCTCGGCTTCGACGGGGGGAGGCGGGGGGGCGGCCGCAAGAAGCTCCTTAAAACGAGCGGCCGCCGAGAGGGAGTGGGCATCGGCGAGCGCGTCGATGGCGGTGAGACGGACCGCTACATCTTCATCGGCGAGCCGGATGAACGCTATCGCCTCGAATAACGTGGCACGCACAACCGGCACTTTCTCGATCGCTAGCCTGGCCTCCAGCAGGGGGAGATGCTCCGGCTTGCGGGACTGGGACAGTCTATCGATGGAACTACGACGTATCTGCGGGTCCGGGTCCGAAACACCTGCGACCTCCAGCACGTCACGCATCGCCCGACGCAGCTGGGCGCTGGTGTCCAGGGGCTTTAACTCACGAGGGGCGAACACGCGCGGCCGCTTCGTGATCGGGTCCTGAACGGGTAAGCCATCCGCCACCGCGAGGGCGACCAAATGCCCTTCGGGCGCACCGCCGACGTGGGCAGACGCCGGGGCGAGAGTCGCTGGAACCGGGACGGCCGAATCGGAAATCTCGACAAGGTAAAGTTCGCCCGTCCGCCACGCGGAAAGCACCGGGGTGAGCGCCGCGTCCTCGAGCCCCACTAGGCCGCGCACGGCCTCGATCTGGGCCGGGCCGGCGGGGGCGAGCAAGGCAGCCAGCAATCGTTCCCTTGCGGCTTCAGGTCCCGGCGTGGTCTCGGCCGCGCCAAGCCCGCAACGGAGGAGAGAGAAGACAAGAAGGAGCGTGACAAATAGTCGGGACATGACGCGGTTCGCGCTACGCTTAGCAGGGGCCGGGCCGCGCCGGACGCACGGCCGAAATGAGACGGGACGAGACGAAAAAAGGGGGCGGGTCCGCGAAGACCCGCCCCGACAACCAAACTATCATTGATCAGAACACGCGCGCCTTAACCAGAGGCACCGTGGAAGTGGGTTGGCTGCAGGGTATCAAGAGGATCGATACACCCGCGGGCCGGGGTGAGACCGGGATCTCGATCAGAGGTCCCCGCGATAAGCGAAGGACCCCTTCACGAAACACGGCTTACTTGAAGGTGCCCTTGAGGAAGGGCTCGCCGTAGACGTTCTCGTAGGACTTGAGGATCTTGAACTGCCCGTCAGCGAGGGTTTCGCCGATGTAGACGTTCTTGGTCACGTGGTGGTTCTTCTGGACCACGTAGTTGGCGCCGGGACCGGCGAAGCTGGTGCCGTAGAGGGCCTCGCGAACCGCGTCGACGTCGAAGGAGCCGGCCTTTTCGACAGCGGCCTTCCAAAGGTAGACACCGGCGTAGGAGAGGACCATCGGGCTGTTGGTCACGCGCCCCGACTTCTCGATGCCGGGGACGGTGCTCTTCTCGAGCCAAGCGAAGAAGTTCTTCTTGAACTCATTGTTGGCCGGGGTGTCGAGAGACATGAAGTAGGACCAGGCGCCGAGGTGGCCGACGAGATCCTTCGTGGGCAGGCCGCGGAACTCGTCCTCAGAGACGGAGAAGGACATGACCGGGCAATCCTCGGACTTGAGGCCGGCGTTCGCAAACTCACGAAAGAAGGGGACGTTGGTATCACCGTTCAAGGTCGAGACCACGCAGGCGTCACCGGAGGCGGCGAACTGTTTGATTTCGGCAACGATCTGCTGGTAATCGGTATGACCGAAGGGGGTGTAGACCTCCTTGATGTTGGCGGCCGGGATTCCCTTGGAGGCGAGGTACTCCTTCAGCACGAGGTTGGTCGTGCGGGGATAAACGTAGTCCGAACCGAGGAGATAGAACTTCTTCTTCTCGAGTTCCTCGAGGAGATAGTCGACGGCGGGGGTGGCTTGCTGGTTCACCGCTTCGGCGGTGTAGAAGATGTTTTTCGACATCTCTTCGCCCTCGTACTGCACGGGGTAGAAGAGGAGACCGTTGTTCTGCTCGAACACGGGCAGAACGGATTTACGGGAGACGGAAGTCCAGCACCCGAAGGTCACGGAGACTTTGTCCTGCTCGAGGAGTTGCTTGGCCTTCTCGGCGAAGAGGGGCCAATTGGAGGCGCCGTCGACGACGACCGGCTCGATCATTTTGCCGAGCACGCCACCCTTGGCGTTGATCTCGTCGAAAGTGAAGAGGAGGACATCACGGAGCGAAGTCTCCGAGATGGCCATGGTGCCGGAGAGGGAGTGGAGCACGCCGACCTTGACGGTATCGGCGGCGTGAACACTGGGTGAGGCGGCGAGGGCGCCAAGCGCGACTGCGCCGGCGGCGAGGGTCTGGGTGATTTTCTTAAGCATGTGGAGGGAAAGTTGTCCGATCGCTAACGCGAAGCGGGGTAAAGAAATCTGGGCAGCGGAGGAGGGAGCGGGGCGCGCCGCTTAACGGGCGCCCCGCTGGAAACACAAGTCAGGCGAAGGAGCTCCGCTTAGAACTTGAAGATGCCCTGGAGGGCGTAGCTGGCGACGTCTGAGCCGCCATCGATGTCGGTCTTGGTGAGCTCGCCCTTGACGGAGAAGTTGGGGGAGATCACATAGGTGGAGGCAACGCCGTAACCCATCGCGTCAGCACCGAAACCGGTGTCGTCCTCGAAGCCCGTCACGCGACCCGAGACGGAAAGGGCCTCGGAAACGGTGTAGGTGCCCTGCAGCAACCACGACAAATCGGTGACTTCCTCGAGGGTAGCGATCTCGCCCGCGATGCTGAAGGAGTCGGAAATAACGTAGTTGGCCCAGAGGTCGAAGGTGTAGACGCCACCGATGCCGAAATCATCAACATCCTCGTAGCCGGCCCCGACGAAAACCGTGAGGTTTTCGACGCTGGTGAACATCGCATAAGCTTCGTAGCCGATGTCGTTCGCAAACTCTCCGTCGCCGTCGAAGAAGTTGCCGTCAGAGAAAACCTGGCTGTCGCGGACAGAGATTCCGGTCGAGACCCCTTCGCCGAGGTACTCGATCTTCACGCCGGTGGAGTAGGGGCTGGCGTAGGTCGCGAGGCTGTACGAGATGAACGCGTTACTGGGAGAGTGGAAGGACTCATAGCCGAGCCAGCCAAGGTATTTTCCGCCGGTGACGGCGATCGAGCCGGTCTTGTAAGTAACATAGGCGTCGAGCAGGCCGGCATCGAATTTATCGGCGTCGGGGCTATCCACAACGGCGAGCAGGCTCACGCGGGAGGTGAAGTCCTTGTACGTGCCATTCGCGCCGACGAGCACGGAGTCGTACACGCGAGGGCTGTTGAAGAACTCGCCATTGCTCTCGGGCGTGCCTTCGGTCACGACGCCGGCGCCGGTGGCGTAGCCATCGAGCGACAGACTGTCGTTGATCTTAACCTCGGCTTGCAGGGCAGTGGTAGCGAGCGCGGCGCAAACGCCGGCGATAGGGAGACGGGATTTCATAGCTGCTAGTTTATTGGTTGGTTGCAGCCCCTAACTGCCTTCAGAGAAAGCACCCGGGGGCCAAACCCTAGATAGCGACGATTGTGCCACTAGCTCAAGGTATAATCAATTTCCTGAATATTAGCTATTTGCGACGTGCCCGACCCGACTCCAGGCAGCCGTCGTCGCATTCTGAGACAATTTCGCCACCAAAAATCTAGCAGTTTGTGCTTTTATGCGACGGATCGTGCAAAGACCGGGCCGAGGCGGGGTAAAACTAGGCCAGTGTAATCTTTTTCATCCAATTACCATGAGCATTTTTGATCAGCGAAAACGAACCCGCCTAATGTGAGCCGTGGAGCGGTCCCGGGACCAAGTAGGTGAGAAGGCCACAAAGGTCTGATGTCCTATTCTATAACCCGTTTTTAAACAAAAAGATAACCTATTTCACAGGGCCATTAAAAGGCAATATCCTGAAAAGCTTCAGCCCGGACCAGGAGCAGGCTGAAGAGCTTACGATGATCAGCAGCTGTTTCGTTTACCGCCCTCACTCAACGCGAGCAGGAGGACGCTGATGTCCGCGGGGGTAACGCCGCTGATTCGAGAGGCCTGCGCCACGGTGAGAGGCTGAAGGGTGATCAACTTTGCTCGACCCTCGGCGCGCAGCCCCCGTACGCCGGCGTAATCAAAATTCGCGGGAATCTTCACTTTATCTACTTCGGATAGGCGGGCGATCTGCCGCTGCTCGCGCGCGAGATATCCGGAGTAGGTCACCCGATAACTCACTTCGGCTCGCTCTTCGGGCGACAGTGCGGAGTACGCAGGCAGATGGTCGCACAAAAACTCGGCGGTCGAGCGATCGGGGGACCCAAGGTCCCCCACCCCAGCGTTCGATTGCTGATCCGAATCAGCCCCGGGACTCGAACGGCTGGACCCAGCCGCGCTCTGCGTGCGCCGCAACAGGTCCGCCCAGGTGCCTTGGCCGAGGCAACCGGGAAGACGGTCCTTCTCCAGTCGTTCGATCCAATGTGAGATTCGGTCCGCTTTTTCGTCGATCCGTTCGAGTCGGGTGCGAGACACGAGAGAACAAGCCCGGGCGTGGTGCCTCAGGCGCAGCTCGGCGCTGCCGTGGTTAAAGAGCAAACGATGTTCGGCGCGGCTGGTGAACATCCGGTATGGCTCCCGAGTCCCTTTTGTGACGAGATCATCGATCAGGACCCCCAGATACCCTTCATGGCGGGCGATAATCAAGGGCGGCTCTCCCCTACCCTTCCGCGCGGCATTCACCCCGGCAACCAAGCCCTGGCCAGCGGCCTCTTCGTAGCCGGAGGTCCCATTTATCTGACCGGCAAAAAAGAGGTTTTCCACCTTTCGCGACTCCAACGAAGGATACAGCTGCGTGGGTGGCGCGAAATCGTACTCGACCGCGTAGGCCGGACGAATCAACTCGGCCCTCTCCAATCCGGGGATACTTCGCACGAGCCGGATCTGCACCTCGAAGGGCAACGAAGTGGACAGCCCATTGATGTAAAACTCATTTGTGGCGCGGCCTTCAGGCTCGAGAAAAAGCTGATGCCGGGGTTTGTCGGCGAAGCGCACGAACTTGTCCTCGATCGATGGACAGTAACGCGGCCCCACTCCCTCGATTTCACCCGAGTACATGGCAGACAGATGCAGGTTATCCCGCACCAACCGCGCGGTCTCCTCGGTGGTATAGGTGATCCAGCACGGTACTTGATCCACCCCTGGGATCCACCCCAGACGCTGTTCGCGCAACGAAGTGCGCGGAGCGGGTAGATTCGAGGCCGAGGAGCCCTCATGTTTGGAGGGCGGCATAGGATGTTCCACGTGGAACAAGGGCTCCGGGTCGCGGGTATCGTGGAAGGCAAAAAGTGTTGGCCGCGCATCCCCCGGCTGCGCCTCCAGACGCGAGAAATCGATGCTGCGCCCCGCCAAACGGGGGGGCGTACCCGTTTTTAAACGCTGCAGTTCGATTCCGGCTTCAAGAAAGCTGGCGGAGAGCGTTTTGGCCGAGAAATCACCCAATCGTCCGCCCTCGTTCTTGTTTTGCCCGATATGCATCAACCCACGGAGGAAGGTGCCGGTCGTCACCACGACCGAGCGGCCGTGGAAATCGAGGTCCAGATTCGTGCGAACGCCGACCACGCGCCGGGTGGTCCCAGCGCCCACGCCAGTGCAGGAAGCGAACAACAAACCCGTAACCGTCGCCTGGAAGAGATGCAGGTTCGGCTGAAGCTCCAAGGTGTGCTTCAGGCGATACTGGTAGGCCTTTTTGTCGCATTGGGCACGGGGCGACTGCACGGCCGGACCCTTGGACTCATTCAAAAGGCGAAATTGAATCGCTGTCAGGTCCGTATTGATGCCCATTTCCCCACCGAGTGCGTCGATTTCCCGCACGATTTGGCCCTTCGCCTGGCCGCCGATGGCGGGGTTGCACGACATCTGGGCGATGGTGTCGAGGTTGCCCGTCAGCAGCAGCGTGCGCGCGCCCGTCCGAGCCGCAGCCAGTGCGGCCTCGCAGCCGGCATGGCCGGCGCCACAAACGATTACATCAAAAACAGCTTCAAGAGAGGCGGACATGAAAAAGATGGACTATACCGATCGGCGGCACCGAGGCACGTCACGCATGGAACCTGAAGCGCAATGCCCACGGATTTCCCACCTTTTTCAGACTTAAACGAGCCGCAGCCACGCCGGATTTTCGACCGCCCATGCTCACTTTCCTATGCAGAAGGTGGCAAAAAGCGCGTCCAGCATCCGCTCATGGTCAACGCGACCCGCGATTTCTCCCAAGGCGTCCAACGCATCCCTCAGATCAGCGGATATCAACTCGGTGGGGTGGGGTGGGGACGCCCGCAGGCCGGCCAGGGCGGACCGCAGGCCCACCTCCGCCCGCCGCAGCGCATCCGCATGGCGGGCATTGATTGTGATCTGCTCTTCGGAAGCGAGTGCCGGCGCCAGGGCGTCCGCCCGGGCGACGATAGCCTCACGTAGTTCGCCGATTCCGGCGCCAGTCCGAGCCGATACGTAAAGGTGCGGGATCAGGGATCCGAGCAAGGGAGGGTCGGGAAGCAGATCGACCTTGTTCAGCACCAAGAGAGTGTTGTCCGGCCTGACCAGCGCCTGCGCCTCAGCGGGGAGTGACGGCACAGGGGAGGATGCGTCGGCCACCCACAGGACGAGATCTGCCTCAGCAAGACACTCGTAGGTTTTGGCGATACCCATTTGTTCGATAGCGCCCGGGGAAGTGTTCAGTCCTGCAGTGTCGATCAGACGGAGGAGATGCGGGCCGATATGCAGAGCCTCTTCCAGAAAATCACGAGTGGTACCGGGCTCCGAACTCACCAAGGCCCGATCACGACCCGTCAGTGCGTTCAGCAAACTGCTCTTCCCCACATTAGGGGCGCCCAAAAGAACGGTCTTTAACCCTCCACGTAGCAATTCGCCGTACCGATGGGTCGCGAGCAGGCGCTTTGTTCCACGTAGAACATTCTCCGTCTCGGCCAACACGGCCTGTTTATCTTCGGGCGGAAGATCTTCGTCCGGGAAATCGATGTAGGCTTCGATCTGCGCCAAAACATTCAACAGTTGCTGAACGAGGAGACCCAGATGGCGACCGAGTCCTCCAGCGAGTTGCCGCTGCGCGGCGGCCAGAGCGCGTTCACTCCGCGCATGAATCAAATCCATTACCGCTTCGGCCTGAGTTAGCTCCATGCGTCCGCTTGCGAAGGCCCTGCGGGTAAACTCCCCCGGCTCCGCCGCCCGGCAACCGCGGGCGAAGAGATCAGCTAGAATCAACTGCACGATGAGCGGATTCCCATGGGGCGTGAGCTCCAGCGTGTCTTCTCCTGTCGCCGTGCGGGGTCCTGGGGAGAAAACCCACAAAAGCTGGTCCAGCTCCCGCCCGTCGACCGTACGGTAATGCCCGAAAACCGATCGCCGCTCCGGCAGGGTAGTGCCCGGACGGGCATGGAGAGCGGACGCCAAGCCTCGACAGCGAGGGCCGTTCACTCGAATCAACGCCAAGGCCGAAGCACCCGCCGGGGTGGCCAAGGCGGCTATGGTGTCGGACTCAAATAGAGACATGGGCGGCAAAGATTCATTACCTACTATTTGAAAGGAGGTTACTAGGGATTAATACTCTCGAGTGCCTGGTCGATGCCAACTACTTGCCGTCGTCGATCGAGAAAAAAACTGAGTTGTCGATACCCGGCCTCTTTCAGCAGGTACAGACCAATGCCGTAGCCATCTGCGACCCGTTCCGGTCGGTGCGCGTCGGCGCCCAGCACGACCGGAATCCCGCGTTCGGCCATCAATCGCAGTTGGCGAGGTCCGGGATTCATTTCCGGTACCGCCTTCATCATCCCGCTGGTGTTGAGCTCCATCGCCACCCCACTGGCCGCGATCCGATCCAGCGCCCGCTCGACATGGGGCTGGATGCGTGCCCAGCGCCACTCGACCGGACACTCGTTTTTGATCAGATCCGGGTGGGCGAGGGTGTCGAAGAGCCCGCTCTCCGCAGCCTGCGCCAAGTGCTCAAAATACAGTTGCTGATAAGCAAACACGTCACCGGTGAAGAATCGCTCCCGATAAAATCCCATTTGGTAGTGCACACTTCCGAGCACGTGATGCAAAGGCGCCCTCTGGTGCAGTTGCTCCAGCCAAGGCTCGATCCCGGGGAAGTAATCGCTCTCCAGGCCAAGCCGCACGTCGAGCCGACCCGCATAGGCCTCACGCGCTGCGCTCACCATGTCGACATACGTTGCGAACTGAGCGTCACTCATCCGTACCTCCGCGGACCATCCGTTCGGCAAAGGCGCGTGACAGGTAAAAATGATTCCCCGAAGCCCCCGATGCAGCGCGTGCGCGCAGTACTCCTGCGGCTCTCCGACCGCGTGTTTGCACAAGGGCGTGTGGCAATGGGACTCGTAGAGCAGAGGCACGGGCATGGCGGCAGGGTGGGGGAGGGCACCGCAAACGCTCAAGCCTGCGCCTCCCGCACGCCCGCCCCGCCGACCTCAGCGGGCGCGAACCAAAAGCAGGGCCCGGTCATCGTGCCGCGGCGCGAGCGTGCAGAACTGCCTCAGGTAGCGATCCACACGCCGGAGGATTTCGGCGAGTGGATCGTGCTGGTGACGCCGGAGGCTGTCCGCCAGACGATCGCGGCCAAACTCCTCCCCGGCGGCGTTGCAGGCCTCGTTGATCCCGTCGG
>JBILUB010000077.1:0-9159 GCA_044371245.1 Opitutaceae bacterium | reverse complement strand
CGCCTCGAAACGTCGCCGGGCTCCCACTCCGGCCGGTCCGCCTCCTCCCGCGTCCTTGCCACCCGCCTGGTCTGGAGCCTCCGCCCGACGGTGATCCCCATCGCCGGCACGAACACGCTCGCCCGCCTGGACGGCTCCGAGGAACCCGCGCCGGCCTGGATCATTCTCGATGACCGTCCGGTATACCTGGTCGACGCCGCGGCTTCCCTTTTTCCCTCCTCGTCCGAGGCGTCTCCGGCGGCCGCGCTGGCCGATTCCAGCCTGGACTTCGCCCTCGAGCAGGATCGGGGCGGCTGGAGCTACGGCAGCTTCGTGCCGGACCGCGACGACCCCGGTCGGGAGCGCTTCGTGGCGGCCGAGCGGAGCCGGGTCACGGATTGGCGCGAGGAGTGGTATCGTCCCGGCTCCCCCTGGTCCGTCTCCGCCCTCGAGCAACACCCCGCAGTCGAGCAGGGACAGTCCGTCCCCGCGGTCCGCCGGTGGACCAGTCAACACGGGGGCGCTCTGCGGGTCCTGGCCCGGGTCCGCGCCGGCCCGGCCGGTGACGGCGTCCGCATCCGCATCCTGGTGGGGGACAAGGTGCGTTTCTCCGAACGGCTCGGCGGGGGACTGCGCGGCGAACTCGAGCTCGATTTTGTCTGCGATTTCACGCCCGGCCTCTCCCTCGACATCGCGATCGATGCCGGCCCCTCGGGCGATCCCGACCACGACGCCACCCGCGTGGCGCTTTCCCTTCACCCTTCGCCCTAACCATGAACACCGATCCCGCCGCTCTGCTCGTCGTCACACCGACCCTCGGGGACTCGCCCTATCTCGACCAGACCGTCGCCTCGGTTGCGACGCTTCCCGTGCCCGTCCACCACGTGCTCTCGACGCCGGCCGCTCGGGTCACGGCCCTCGCCGCCCGCTACCCCGGCACCGAGGTCGTGCCGGACGAGGGTCGTTCCGGTGGCATCTACGGGGCGATCAACGCCGGGCTGCGCGCCGCCCGCCCGCGCAGCGAGTGGCGATGGTTTACCTACATAAACGACGACGATTGCCTCCTGCCCGGCTTCGGCCCGGCCCTCCTCGGGGCCACGCCCGGCACCGACGTTCTCTATGGGGATGTAGATCTCATCGATGAAACCGGGGCGCTGATCAGCCGCATCACCGTGGCCAAGGATCCTCGCTGGATCCCCGACCTGCTGCACCAAGGAATCAGCCCGCTCATGCAGCAGGGCCTCGCCCTCCGCCGGGAGACGGTCGAGCGGCTGCAGGGCTTCGATCTGCGCTACCGGCTTTGCGCCGATCTCGACTTTTGGGTTCGCGCCTTCTGCGGCGGAGCCCGCTTCCGATATCACCCCGGACCGGTTGCCCGCTTTCGCCTTCGCGCCGGCCAACTCTCCGCCGACACCGAGCGGACCCGCGTTGAGCAGGACGAGATCGTGGCCCGCCATCTGCCCGGTCGCGGCTCCGCCCTTTCCCGCCTCACCACGCGGTCGCTTTACCGTCTCGTCAACCTGCCCAGATACCTCGAGCGCATCCGTGCCCGCGGCTTTCGTTCCAGCTACGCCCTGCTCCAAGCCGGCACGGCGAAGGCTTCGTGACGCGCGACGCCACGCTCCCGCCACGCTCGCCACGGCCCTCCAACGCTTCCGGGACACGCGCTCCCACACTCCACCCGTGCCTCCCTTACCCGACATCGAGGTCGTCATCCTCAACGACTACGCCAGCACCACCGGCGGCTCCACCGGCGTCGCCATCGCGTCCGCCGTGGGCCTGGCCGCCCGGGGCGTTCGAGTGACCTTTTTTTCCTGCGTCGGGCCGATCGCTCCCGAACTCCGCGACGTGCCCGGCCTCGAGGTGGTTTGCCTCGGGCAGTCCGAAATCGCGCGCGATCCGCGGCGACTCCGCGCGCTCTACTCCGGCCTGCGCAACAACCGCGCTCTGGCGGCGCTCCGCCACTTGCTCGCGGGAAAAGACCCCGCCCGCACCCTCGTGCATGCCCATACCTGGATGAAGGCGCTCTCACCCTTCGCCCTTCATCTGCCCGCCCGGCTCGGCTTTCCCCTGGTCCTTACGCTGCACGATTTTTTTATCACGTGTCCGACCGGCGGCTTTTTCGACCATGCCACCGGCGCCATCTGCCGGCGCGAGCCCCTTTCGGTCTCCTGCCTCTCCTGCAACTGCGACCGCCGCCACTTCACGCACAAACTCTGGCGTAGCGCCCGCACCGCCCTGCAAAACCAATTTTTGAGCGTGCCGTCGCGGGTTGAACTTTATCTGGGAGTCTCCGAGTTCAGCCTCGCGATCCTCCGACCACACCTGCCTTCCGATGTGCCGAGCGCGGTGCTGCGTAATCCGGTCGACTGCATCCGGGATGCGCCGGCCACACCCGCCGATGCGGTCGGCTTCGTTTACGTCGGCCGTTTCGTGCGGGAAAAAGGCGTGCTCCTTTTCGCGGAGGCCGTGCGGGCCACGGGACTGCCGGCGGTCTTCGTCGGAGATGGGGAGCTCGCCGAGGATTTGCGCCGCCTCTGTCCCGAGGCCCGCTTCACTGGCTGGCTCCGACCGGCCGAGATCCGCGCCGAGCTCCGCGCTGCTCGAGCACTCGTGTTTACTCCCCTCTGGTACGAGACCCTCGGCTTGGTGGCCGTCGAGGCGGCTGCGGCCGGTTTGCCCACCATCGTCAGCGACGGCTGCGCCGCTTCGGACGTGATCCAGCACGGCGAGACCGGACTGCACTTTCGCCACGGTTCGGTCGACGACCTCGCCCGGCAGATGCGTGAGCTCGCGTCGAATACCGCTCTCACCGCGCGCCTCGGACGTGCCGCGTACGACTGGTATTGGAGCGATCCGTGGACAACCGACCGTCACGTCGACGATCTGATCAGCCATTACCACCGCGTGCTTACGACCCAGCCGACGGCGGCCTTGGCCTGACCCTGACCACGTTCTTGCCCGGCGCTCTCCGGCATCGGGATGACTGTATCGCGCCCGACTACCGCCCGGGCCGGCGCCGAGTCCGGTCGCGACCCGACCTCGGAACGGCCAGCCGACTACGGCACCGCAGGCCCGCCCTCTTCACGCTCCTGCGCCTCCTCCAAACGCCACCCCGCCTGCAGGGCCGCGTCGCGCGCCCTGGCCTGCGCCTCTTCAAAGGCACGGTAGCTGCGCACCATCGCGTCGCGACTACCCCTCCATCTCCGCCGATCGGCAGCCCGCGCTCGAGCCAGGGCCCGGGAAAACTCGCTCCGGGTCTCGGCGAGTTGGCGCAGCGATTCATTGAGCTCGACGCGTTCCGCGCCGGAGAACCCGCCGACGCCCCGCTTCAGTTCGGAATCAAGCGCGTCACCCCTCCGCAGTCCACCATTCGCAAACGCCACCGCGCGTTCCCGTGTCGCGAAGTCCGTCTTGCTCAACAACCGCGCCCGCTCGGCCCGCTCCCGGCGAAACCGAAGTTCATCCGCTCTTTTGTTCTCCCCCGAATATCGGGGCAACCGCTCCTGCTCCCGGCGATCCCGGGCCGCGCCCGGCACCGCGGCCCCACCCTCGCCCCCGATCGCGTCGGGTAACTCCGTCACCACCCCCGACCTTCCTTGCACCCGCTCCGGTGGTGAAAAACCGGGCTGGGCGCCGGGCAAAGCCCGGGTGCGGATTCGATCGACTTCATCGGCGGCGCGATCGCTCGGTCGATCCGGGGAGCTCCCACCCGAGCCCCGCTCGTCGCCCCGGGCCGTACCCGACTCGCCCCTGGACGCCCCTCGAGCGGCCTCGATGTCCGACTCCGCGGTCGATTCAGCCGCTCCCTCTTGGGCGAGAAGCGGTGCAGGGACGTTTAACAGACACAGCAGGGCGGCGATCGCGCAGCCGAGGGGTGCTTTGGCAGCGGATGAATACGGCGATTTCATAATCGGGAGAAAGGTGGGGCCTGGGACTCGAGGCTTCGCTCAAGGCACCCGTCCCCCGCGGCCGAAAAGTCCGGCGATCAACGAAATCACCAGCAGCACCAGGAAGATGTAGAAGATGATCTTCGCTATCTGCGCCGCGGCGCCTGCGATACCGACAAAACCGAGCAGTCCCGCCACAAGGGCGACGACGAGAAAAATGAGAGTCCAGCGGAGCATAGTTCAGGAGGGGTTGAGGATTGCGTTGATCAGGGGAAAAAACCGGGGCCCGACTAGAGTGCGGTCCGGGCCACGGTGCGAAAAAAGCCCACACCCGCCCGCAGTCGCCGGCTCCAACGGCCAAGCGACCCGGGCAACAGGGGCAGCAGCGCCACCAGAAGCGGCGCGGTGAACATCGAAGCCAAGCCGCCGCGACCGGACGCGGCGCCCGCGGTTTGGGCGGGATGATCGGACTGCGGGGGCAGACGCCAGACGAGCCGCAAGCGGGTACGGTCCGCCGCGCAGAGCAGCCGCAAGCGCTCCATAGTCTGATCCGCGGCCGTAGGTTTATCACGTGGGGGGTTGTTCATCGTTCAGTCAGGACGGTTCGTTCCCCCGCAGGAGCAGCCCGAGGCAGATCCGGTCTTCACCGAGTTGGCGGGCGGTCTCAGCCAGGAAGGTCACACGACGCAGCCGTCGCCGCATCGCCAAGCCGAGCATCGCCGCCGCGACGAGATACGCCAGGGTCAGAAGAGCGAGCCACAAGCCGCGCGATTCCAGGTGCCAGACTGCGGCCGCGATGGCGAAGGTCAGGGCGATACCGCCCAACAACACGAGCACCAGCGCGGCCGCTCCCAGCACCAGCGAGGACGCGATCTCATTCCGCGCCACCGTAAGCTCGTGCGCCGCCAACTCCATGCGATGGCCGAGGGCATCGAGCAGGGCGCGGCCTGCGGGACCGAGCCGTTGCAGAACGTGGAGTAGCGAGTCCGTTGTCATCGGAGAGAAGCGCCTGGCGGGGGCTAGTCGCGGGAGGAGTGGCCGCGCGTCAGCAAGGCGCCAAGGAGCAGACCGAGGCCGGCTGCCACGCCGATGGCGGCGTAGGGATGGGTGTGGATCGCCTCGTCCGCCTGCGCGTAACCGTGCCGGGCCATCTCGGCCGCCTTGGTGGCGGTTTCGCGGCCGCGATCGACGGCCGAGCGCAGTCGGTCGCGCAGCGAGGAGATTTCCTCGCTCGCGATATCCTTTGACGAGGCGATCACCTTTTCCGCCTCGGCGAGCAGCGCCTTGATTTCTTCAACAGTGCTGTCGTGCGGGGCGATTTGGTCGGGATTGTTGTGCATGGTTTTTATGGGTTGGAGGAAAACAGGCGGGCTCATCGGCCCGGAGGATGAAACACCAGACCGATCAGCCCATAGATCAGGCAGATCAGCCCGAGCCCGAGCGGCACCGCTCCGGCGGCCCCGGGGCCGCCCTCCGTCGCGGGTCGCAGGATGAGCTCCAGCGATCCAGCCGCCCGCACTCCGAGTGCGATCAGTCCGATACCCGCAAGCAGTGCCGCGGTACCGAGCATCCAGCGGGCGATGGCTGCCGGGGAGGGAGTGGAGGAAGATTTCATGGGAGACGGGGCGGGCACGGAAGCGACCTCAAAGCCGTAAGCCGGCACCGACGAGGAACTCGCCAGGCGAGCGGCTTGGACGCTCCCCACGCAGACCTCGCGCCAAGATCCGGGAGGACATTTTAATAACTGCGAGGCAGGTACTTGTATCAAGTCCGCTTCCGCGTGGCCCGTCACATGGTGGCGTTATGCATCCTTTTCCGGCAAAAGTCGGTGCGCTTCGCGCCTGTCGGGGGCGGTATTCGCGCAGCAAAAAGCCGCCTCCCGCGGAGGCGGCTTCGTCAGCGCGCGACGTGCGTCCACCGTCTCAAAGCCTCCCGCCGATGGCCAAGGCGACCAACACGACGAGTATCAAGAAAAGAACTACACTCGGCACGTAGCCCCACGGGCGGCTGTGCCGCCAGATGGGCACCGCCGCCGCCAGAAGGAGCAGCACGGCCACGATCAGAATGGCGGAGTAGTTCATGGCGCGGGCCTGCGGGTCCATCCTCCATCAACCGGTCATGGCCGCGCGAAGTCCTTCGTCGAACGGCAGGGTGCCTTCGTCGTTCCTGACCTCGTCGCTTCGACGGCGCCTTCGATACAAGGTGGTCTTGTTGATCCCCAGCAGCCGCGCGGCCTGCATGAAACTGCCCGCCCGCTCGACCACCCGCTGGATGTGCGCCTCCTCGAGCGCGGCGAGCGTGACAAAATCGCCGACCTGGGGCACCGGGGCCGCGACTCCCCCAAGGAGATTCGGCAAGTCCTCCAAATCCACCACCTGCTGCTCGCACAGGATCGCGGCACGTTCGATGCAGTTGCGCAGTTCACGCAGGTTACCAGGCCAGGTGTGGCGCTGCATCGCCACCCGCGCGCGCGCCGAAAAGCCATCGAGCCGCCGATCGGCCGAGCGGGCAAACGTGGCCAATAATTGCTGGGCGATCGGCAGGATATCCTCGGGCCGCTGCCTGAGCGCCGGCAGCTCGAGGGAGATGACGTTCAAACGGTAGAACAAATCCTCGCGGAATCGGCCGGCCGCGACTTCCGCCGCGAGATCCCGATTGGTCGCCGCGATGATGCGGATGTCCGCGCGACGGGTGCGTGCCTCGCCCACCCGCTCGTAACAGCGCTCCTGCAGCAGGCGCAGGAGCTTCGGCTGAAGCTGGTGTGGCAGTTCGCCGATCTCGTCCAGAAACAGCGTTCCTCCCTCGGCCGCCGCCACGAGGCCGCCGGCGTCGGTGACCGCGCCGGTGAAGGCGCCCCGCACGTGCCCGAAAAGCTCACTTTCCAACAACTGCGACTGCAGACAGGGGCAGTTGACCGTGACGAAGGGCTTGTCATGCCGGGGGCTCTGCTGATGGATCGCCCGGGCGAGATGGGTTTTCCCGGTTCCGTTCTCCCCGAGCAAAAGCACGTTCACCATCGTCTTGGCGGCTTTGGCGGCGACCGCCAACTGATGTCGCAGAAGTGAACTGCGAGTCGCGAGCTCGGCCGCCGGCGGATGGTCCGGCGCGGCGGCCTCGACCGCGGGTACGAGCGTCCCCGTTTCGGGCACCAGCTCCGCTTGGGCATCGGCCGCCGGAGCGGCGACACTCGCCAGCACCGCGCGCGCGTGGTCGATATCCAGGGGTTTGAGCAGCAACTCGCAGGCTCCGGCGGCACGCGCCTCCCGCCCCCGCGCCTCGCGCGCGCTCATCACCACCACCGGCAGCGTGGGCGCATGCTGCCGCAGGCGCGACAGAACGCCCGACGGATCTTCGAGGCGCATCTCCCAGTCGAGCAGCGCCACCTCGAAACTCCGCAGCGAGGGCAAACGCCCCAGCTCGGCAAGGGAACCGACGAGGGACACCTCGTCGGTGCCGCCCGCCAAACCAAAAGCCATCAAACGGCGCATGCGCGCTTCATCACCAACAAGAAGAATCTTCATGGGAGGGGCTGGGATTTGCGGTTTATCCGTTGACGATTTCGCCGCCGTTCGGGTGCAGGACCTGACCGGTCATGAAACTCGAGTCGGCGGAGGCGAGAAAGACGAAGGCCGGGGCGATCTCTGCCGGTTCGCCGGCACGCTTCAGCGGGACCGACGAGCCAAACGTCGCGACCTTATCCGCCGGGAACGTCGACGGGATCAGCGGGGTCCAGACCGGACCGGGGGCGACCGCGTTTACCCGCACCCCGCGCTCCGCCAGCGACAAGGCGAGCGATCGGGTGAAGGAGACGATCGCCCCCTTGGTCGCCGAGTAATCGAGCAAACCGGCGCTGCCGTGATAGGCCGTCACCGAGGTGGTGTTGATCACGCACGCCCCTGATCCGAGATGCGGCAAGGCCGCCCGCGTCAGACGGAACTGGGCAAAAACGTTGGTCTGGAATGTCCGCTCCAGCTGCTGGTCGTCGATCTCGGATAGACTCTCGCGAGGGTGCTGCTCGGCGGCGTTGTTGACGAGGATGTCCAGGCGCCCGAGCTGGGCGATCACCTCGCGCACGTGCGCTTCGCAGCACTCGGTCCGGGCGATGTCGCCCGGCAGCAGAAGCACCCGTGCCCCATGGCGCCGAGCGCCTTCGGCGGTCTCCCGCGCATCCTCTGTTTCGTCGAGGTAGGCGATCGCCACGTCGGCGCCCTCCCGGGCAAAGGCGAGTACCACCGCCCGCCCGATTCCGCTGTCCGCCCCCGTGACCAGGGCTACTCGACCTCGCAGACGGTCGGAGCCTTTCTCTCCCGGGCGCTCGCTCTGCGGGCGCGGGACCATTTCGGACTCGAGTCCAGGCTGGCGACTCTGAGTTTGGGGGGGACGGAGCTGGGCGGGAGCTTGATCAGTTGGCGGCACGGCCCCATTATGGAAGGTGTCGCGCGCGTCCAGAATCGGGGCGCCCTCCACCACCACCTTGGAGGAATATCCGGCCCGGCTACAGAAGCGCGGCCGCGGGCATCGCCGCCGAGCGACGCTCTCCGGTGTCGGCATACAGCGCGCCCCCGATGTTTTCACCCCCGGCCCCCGTCTAAGGTGGCGCGATGAACCAGTCCAAAACCCACACTCGCGCCGAGGTAGCCGCACACCAGGGCCGGGACGGCGTGATCGAGTCCTCCGACGGCGCCCTGCGAATCGATCTAGCACAGGACGGAGCCCCCACTCCTGAGCACCTCTTCGCCGCGGCGTATGCCGCGTGCTTCCACTCCGCACTACGACACGCGGCCGAGCGAGCCCACGAGGATATCAACGGCTCTTCGGTCATCGCGGTCGTCACGCTTCTCGAGGAAGCGGGTGGCTCCCTGCGTCTCGCGGTCGAGCTGCGTGCCAGCATCCCGCGCGCGAGCAAGGACCTTGCCGAACGCTTGCTCCACCAGGCTCATTCTTCCTGCCCCTATTCCCGCGCCGTACGGGGAAATGTCGATGTGCGCATCCTGGCCGAGTGAGTCGGACAACCCCGCATCCCTCGCGCCGGGCTCCGACCACTCGCCCGCCCCCCGTAGCGCCGGCGGCGTAGCATCCCCACCGTCTCGGACTTCACTCCCCTCCTTCGCACCTTTTCCCATGCCCGACCGACTGGCCGACTTTCTCGACGAACTGAACGAACACATCGAACGAGAGTTGACGAATGCACCCGCGCCGGTCGCGGAAGCCTTACGGCACGCCCACTCGGGCCTGAGCACGGTCGATCTTCTCCGCATCCTGGCCGGTTCGGGGAGCGGCCGCACAGCCT
>JBILUB010000075.1:0-9190 GCA_044371245.1 Opitutaceae bacterium | reverse complement strand
CGCCAGACCCACGCCGCCCTCGACGCCCGCGAAGAGTCGATCAGCGAGGAGAGCCGTCCCGAGAGCAAATACGACACCCACGCCCAGGAGGCCGCCTACCTCGCCGAAGGCCAGGCCCGACTCGCCGCCGATCTCGCCGCCGCCCTCGGCGCCTGGCGCGCCCTCCGCTTCCCCGAGACCGGACACACCCGTGCGCAGCTCGGCAGCCTCGTCACCCTCACCCGCGGCGCCCGCGAAGAACTCCTCCTGCTCGGCCCCGCCCACGGCGGCCTCGTCCTCCCCTCGCCCGCCGACCCGGCCCGCGACATCACCATCGTCACCCCCAGCTCCCCGCTCGGCCGAGCCCTCCTCGGCAACCCCGCGGGCCACAGCCTGCCCCCCGCTCGCCGCGGGGCCCCGCCCGCCCGCATCACCGCCCTCGACTGATCGCCCGCGGAAGCATCCAGCGGCGACCTCGGCACGTATCCCCCGCAATCCCTTCGCCCACCATGCACCCGCTCCGCTCCGCCGCCCTGCTCGCCTTCCTCGGCCTCTCCGGCTGCACCACCCCGCCGCGGCCGCCCACCGTCGCCCACGTCGACCTCGAGCGCTACATGGGCCGCTGGTACGTCATCAGTCACGTCCCCTACTTTCTCGAACGCGGCAAAGTCGCGTCCTCCGACTACTACGCGCCCCGCCCCGACGGCCGTCTGGTCAACAACTTCACCTTCCGCGAGGACAGCATCGACGGCCCAGAAAAGACCTGGGAAGGCGTGGCCTGGGTCACCGACACCAGCACCAACGCCACCTGGAAGGTCAGCTTCATCTGGCCCTTCGCCGTCACCTATAAAATCTTCGCGCTCGATCCCGACTACCGCTGGGCCGCGGTCGGCACCGCGGACGCCGGCCTGCTCTGGATTCTCTCCCGCGAGCGCCGCCTCGCCCCCGCCGACTACGAACGCGCCCTCCAGGCCCTCCGCGAAAAATCGATCGACGTCTCCGGCCTCGCCTTCGTCCCCCAGCCCGAAAACTAGCGTCCGTCCGGGCAAAAACTCGTCCTGCCCCCGCGGAGCTATCCTCGGGTTCGTTCACGGGCTGGGCTGATTTCACCGCCCCACCCCGGGGGCCCGGCTCCCCGCGCGATCCCGCGCGGCGAATGGAAAAAATCTCCTGCCCTCGCGGCCGCCGCCGACTTCACTCTCCGCCGCGTCCATGCCTAACACCTCCGTTCGCCCGGCCCGTACCCTCATCCCCCTCCTCGGCGCCCTCGCCGCCCTGCTGCTCGCCTCCGGCTGCGCCCCCCGCCCCGCGGAGCCGCCTCCCCCTGCCGGGCAGATCCTCCCCGCCCTCCCCACCGAACTCGCCCTCGCCCTCGACCAGTTCCGCGCCGAAGGCCCCACCGGCTGGGCCTTCACCCAGGCCACCTCCGGCGGCGGCAAGGAACTCGTCGAACGCTACGACCCCCGCCACCCCGGCCCGGCCCGCTGGACCCTCCTCGCCGAAAAAGGCCAGCCCCCCACCGAAGAACAGCAGACCCGCTACCGCGCCATGCGGCCCGCCCAAGACTCTTCCTCGGAACTCGCCGCCCAGCTCGATCGCTCCCGCGTCGTCCTCGTCGCCACCGACGATCACTCCTCCACCTACGAATTCGCTCTCCGGCCCGCCTCCGAGAAAGACACCGCCGCGGCCCACATGCGCGCCCGCGTCACCCTCGACCGCCCCAGCGGCGGCATCACCCGCGTGGAGTTGTTCAACTTTCGCTCCTTTAAACCCGCCATCAGCCTCACCATCCACGAGGCTCGCACCACCCTCACCTACACCCCGCCCACCGCCGAGCACCCCGCCCTACCGCTCGAATCCCGCCTCCACATCCGCGGAGAACGCGTCTGGTTCCGCGACTTCGAACAAACCGTCGTCAGCACCTTCCAAGACCACGAAAAAATCGGCGCCCACGACTAACGGCGGCCATCAAGAAGACAGCTCCCCGCCCGACAGCCGACCGGCACCCAAGAAAAAGCCCGCAGCGCCTGAGCACTGCGGGCCTTCCAAAGTGGTGCAGCTGTAGGGAGTCGAACCCCAAACCTTCTGATCCGTAGTCAGACGCTCTATCCAATTGAGCTACAGCTGCGCGATGGGAGGCGAGAGGAAGCAAGGTTGGGAAAAGCAGCGCAAGCGCTTTTTCGCGAAAAATCACCGCGCCGCGCCCTCTCCCCGCGCGCCCTCCGCCCGCTCCGTCAGCCCATGCACATGCACATCCCGCTGCGGATAAGGGATCGTGCAACCCGCCGCCTCCAGCGCCGCCTTTACCCCCTCGTTTAGATCAAACTTCACCGCCAGGAAATCGCCCGCCTTTACCCAAGGCCAGATCACGATCTCCACCGCGCTCTCCCCCAGATTCATCACCCCCACGATCGGCGCCGGATCCTGCAAGATCCGCGCATCCGCCCGCAGCACCCCCCAGATCGCCTCCTTCGCCACCTTCAGATCATCCTCGTAGCTCACCCCCACCGTAAAATCGCAGCGCCGCGTATCCTTCGCCGAGAAATTCGTGATCGCCCCCCCGTTCACCTGCGCGTTCGGCACGATCACCTTCAGATTGTCCGGGGTGCGCAGATGCGTGTGGAAGATGCTGATCTCCTCCACGATCCCCTTCACCCCGCCCGCATCGATAAAATCCCCCGCGCGAAACGGACGGAAAAAGATGATCATCACCCCCGCCGCGAAATTCGAAAGGGAGCCCTGCATCGCCAGACCGATCGCCAGACCCGCCGCGCCGATGATCGCCACCAGCGAAGTCGTCTTCACCCCCAGGCGATCCAAAGCCGCCAAGACCACCACCACCAGCAACAATACCTGCACGATCCGCACGAGAAACGCGCGCAGCGTCGCGTCCACCTTGGCCCGCTCCAGCCCCCTCCCCACCAGACGACTGAGACGCCCCGTCAGCCAACGCCCCACCACGAAAATCACCGCCGCCGACACCAGCCCCAGCAAAAATTCCAAACCCTGCGTGGCCAGCCACAGCTTCACCGGCTCAAGAAACGAGTTAAAAAAAGTGGAGTCGTCCGGCATCGTCTCCGAGCGTTCTCCCCGCCCCGCACTCCGTCAAACGACGCCGCGCCCTCCCGCGTGGAGCATTCCCCCAAAAACACCCCCGGAATCTTCCAAACACCCCCTTCTTCCCCTCCGGCCACCGCCATCCACGCCATGACCACCCTCGCCGACCTCGTCGCCTACTGCGACCACGCCACCCGCCGCGCCGACTGGAAGGACCACCCCCACGCCCATAACGGCCTCCAACTCGCGAACGACGGCCGCGTCACCCGCCTCGGCGCCGCCGTCGACGCCGGCCGCGTGCCCTTCGCCCGCGCCGCCGCCGCCGGCGTCGACTTCCTCATCGTTCACCACGGCCTCTACTGGACCCCGCCCCTGCCCCTCGTCGGCGCCCACTACACCCGCTTCGCCACCGCCATCCACGCGAACCTCGCCGTCTACGGCTGCCACCTGCCCCTCGACGGCCACCCCGAGCTGGGCAACAACTGCCTGCTCGCCCGCCAGCTCGGCCTCGTCCCCGAACGCCCCTTCCTCGCCCCTCAGGGAGGCGAGCCCGTGGCCTGGACCGCCCCCTGCTCCTCCACCCGCGAAGAGCTCCACGCCGAACTCCGGCGGCACTATCCCCGCGTCCTCGCCATCGAGCACGGGTCCCCCCGCCCCGCCCGCGTCGCCCTCTGCAGCGGCAGCGGCAACAGCGCCGTCCCCGAGCTGCCCGCCCTCGGGATCGACACCCTCGTGACCGGCGAGCTCCGCGAAGAGTGGTACAACTTCGCCGAGGAGCACGGACTAAACCTGTATTGCTGTGGCCACTACGCCACCGAGGTCCACGGCGTGCGCGCGCTCGCCGCCGCGGCCGCCGCCCGCTTCGACCTGCCCTGGACCTTTATCGGGACGGAAAACCCCCTCTAGGCCGGCCCTGCGCCGGCCTCGCCCCCGCCGGCGTCCCCGCTACCCGGCCAAAAACGCGCCCGCGCGCGCGCAAAACTCCGCCCGCTCCTCCATGTGCGGATTATGCCCCGACCCCGCGATCGTCTCGACCCGCGCGCCCGGGAAACACGCCGCGATCCGCGCCAGGTCCCCCTCCTCCACGTAGCGCGAACGCCCCCCGCGCAGGAACAGCGTCGGCCCCGCGAAGCCCTCGCCCGCCCCCAGCGGGTCGCCCTCCAGCTCCGGCAGGGCGGCCGTCAGCACCGGCAGATTCACCAACCAGCGCCAGACCCCGTCCTCCCCGCGCTCCAGGTTCGTCGCGAGAAACTTCCTCATCCCCCAGTCCGGCACCCGCCCCTCCATCCGCATCTCGGCCTCGCCCCGCGAACCCAGGGTCTCGAGCCGCAGCTCGTTCATCGCCGCAAACTCCGCCCGGTGCCCGTGCGAAAGATAGGCCCGCGGCGCGATATCCACCACCAGCAGGCGGCGCACCCGCTCCGGGCGACGCGCCGCCAGCAGCATGGCCGTCTTACCCCCCATGCTATGCCCCAGCAGATCGACCGCGCCCCAGCCCTGCCCATCCATCCAGCCCAGCACATCCGCCACCATCGCCTCGTAGCTCATCCGCCCGTGCCAGGGCGAACGCCCGTGATTGCGCAGGTCCAGCGCCCACACCTCGCGCCCTCCCCCCTCGCCGGCCAAGGCCGCGCCCGCCGTCTGCCAGTTGCGCGCCGATCCCAGCAAACCATGCAGCAGCAAAAGCGGCACCCCGCCCGCTCCCCCCAGACTCCTGCCCGCCAGCCGCACCGTCTCGATCTCGTTCATGTGCTCCGCAGCCAAGGCCATCGCCGGCGCCCCGCCGATTTTTTTCCCACGGCTTTTTTGGCTTTTTGTGGCCGGCGGCTCGGCCACCTTCGCGCCCATGCCAGACGACCCGACGGCCCCGCCCGCCCCCAAGCTCACCCCGATGCTCCAGCAGTACTTCGAGGTGCGCCGCGGCCTGCCCCGGGATACGCTCCTGCTCTTCCGCCTCGGCGACTTCTACGAACTCTTCTTCGAAGACGCGGTGGACGCCGCCCGCCTCCTCGGCCTCACCCTGACCAAACGCGGCGACCACCCCATGGCCGGCCTCCCCTTTCACGCCGCCGACAACTACGTCAACAAACTCCTCGCCGCCGGCCGCAAAGTCGCGATCTGCGACCAGGCCGAACCCGCCATCGCCGGCAAACTCGTCCGCCGCGCCCTCACCCGCATCCTCTCTCCCGGCACCACCCTCGACGCCAAACAGCTCGACGCCTCCCGCCACCACCACCTCGCCGCCCTCGTCTCCGACCGCGCCGGCCTCCACGCCGCCTGGCTCGACCTCTCCACCGGCGACTTCCGCCTCGCCTCCGAGCCCGCCCCCGCCGACCTCCTCCCCGTCCTCACCGCCCTCGACCCGCGCGAACTCGTCCTGCCCGAGGGCCAGCTCGAGAAATGGCGCTCGGCCCCCCACGACCAGACCGCCCTGCACGCCCTCGCCGCCTTCGCCACCGGCCGCGCCCTCACCGAGTTGCCCGCCTTCCAGTTCGAGCCCGCCACCGGCCTGCGCGCCGTGCTCTCCACCCTCGGCGTGCTCAACCTCGAGGGCTTCGGCCTGCCCGACGACCACCCCGCCCTCGGCCCCGCCGGCGCGCTTGTGCTCTACACCACCGAAAACCTCTGTGCCAAACCGGAAAACCTGCACCGCCTCCAACTCCACCGCAGCTCCGCCACCCTCCTCCTCGACCCCGCCACCCTCCGCAACCTCGAGATCTTCACCTCCACCCGCGGCGAGCGCGCCGGCTCCCTCCTCGCCGCCATCAACCGCACCCGCACCGCCCCCGGCGCCCGCCTGCTCGAGACCTGGCTCGCCGCCCCCCCGCAGGACCTCACCGAGATCCGACGCCGCGGCGCCACCGTCGGTGAGCTCCTCGCCGCCCCGGCCGCCCTCGGCGAGCTCCGCGACGCCCTCGCCAAAGTCCGCGACATCCCCCGCATCCTCGGCCGACTGCAAAACCGCCTGCGCAACCCCCGCGAGCTCGGCGCCATCCGCGACACCCTCGCCGAGCTCCCCGCACTCCGCGCCACCCTCGCCACCTTCGACTCCGCCCAGCTCCGCCAACTCCAAACCCAAGTCGCCGAGCTCCCCGCCCTGCACCGCCTCCTCGCCGCCGCCCTCAACGACGAGCTGCCCGCCGACCTCGCCGACGGAGGCTACATCCGGGCCGGCCACTGCCCCGAGCTCGATCGCCTCCACGCCCTCAAGACGGACAACCGCGCCTGGCTTTCCCAGCTCGAAGCCACCGAACAGGCCCGCACCGGCATCCGCAGCCTCAAGGTAAAATTCACCAACAACTTTGGCTACTACATCGAAATCACCAAAGCCAACCTGCACCTCGTCCCCCCGGACTACATCCGCCGCCAGACCACCGTGAACGGCGAACGCTACGTCACCGACGCCCTCCGCCAAAAAGAGAAAGAAATCCTCTCCGCGGACGATCTCGCCCTCGCCCGCGAGCAGGAGCTCTTCGCCGGCTTGGTCGCCGCCGTCCTCGACGAAACACTCGCGCTGGCCAAAACCGCCCGCACCCTCGCCGAACTCGACGTGCTCGCCGGCTGGGCCGACCTCGCCCGCGAGTGGGACTACTGCCTCCCCGACTTCGTGGACGAGGCGGTGCTCGAAATCCGCGCCGGCCGCCACCCCGTCGTCGAACAGATGCTCCACGACCCCGCCCGCCCCGCCGGCTCGCAAGCCTTCGTGCCCAACGACACCCGCCTCTCCGCCACCGGCGAACAACTCGCCCTGCTCACCGGCCCCAACATGGCGGGAAAATCGACCTACATCCGCCAAATCGCCCTGATCGCCCTCCTCGCCCACCTCGGCAGCTGGGTGCCCGCGAGCGCCTGCCGTCTCGGCCTGGTGGACCGCATCTTCTCCCGCGTCGGCGCGAGCGACGACCTCGCCCGGGGCAACTCGACCTTCATGGTCGAGATGAACGAGACCGCCAACATCCTCCACCACGCCACCCCCCGCTCCCTCATCATCCTCGACGAGATCGGGCGCGGCACCTCCACCTACGACGGCCTCTCCATCGCCTGGGCGGTCGTGGAGCACCTGCACGCCGATCCCGAGCAAGGCCCCCGCACCCTCTTCGCCACCCACTACCAGGAGCTCACCCAGCTGGAAAAACACCTCCCCCGCCTGCGCAACCACAGCGTCGCGGTCAAAGAGTGGAACGACGACATCGTCTTCCTCCGTCGCGTCGTCCCCGGCCCCGCCGAACGCAGCTTCGGCATCCAGGTCGCGCGCCTCGCCGGCCTGCCCCGCAGCGTCATCGAGCGCGCCCGGGCCATCCTCGCCCGCCTCGAAGGCGACGAGACCGCCATCGAGTTGCCCGCCGCCCCCAGCGCCCGGCCTCGCAAAAAACTCACCGTCGCCACCGCCGAGACCGACCAACTCGAGTTGCTCTGACTCCGCCCCCTCGGCCCTCCGGACCGCCCCCCCGCTCCCGCTTGCCTGGGCGCCCGCGTCCCCCTCGACTGCTCCCCTCATGCGAATCCCCCCGCTCACCTCCCCCCTCCTGGCCCTGCTCGCGCTCGCCCTCTCCGGCTGCACCACCGGGCTCTACTACAAGACCGCCGAAAAACTCGGCTACCCCAAACGCGACATCCTCGTCTCCCGTGTCGAGGATGCACGCGACGCCCAGGCCAAGGCCAAGGACGAGTTCCAGGACGCGCTCACCCAGTTCCTCGCCCTCACCGAAGTGCAGACCGGCGAGCTCAAGACCGCCTACGAAGGCCTCCGCGACGAACTGGCCGATTGCGAAAGACAAGCCGCCGAGGTCTCCAAACGCATCGCCGCCATCGAGTCCGTCAGCGAGGCCCTCTTCAAGGAATGGGAAACGGAAGCCGCCATGATCAACGACCCCCTCGACCGCCGCGAAAGCGAACGCCTCCTGCGCGAGACGCGGACCCGCGCCGCGGCCGTCGTGCGCACGATGGAAACCGCCGTCGAACGCATGGAACCCATCCTGCGGAAGTTTCGCGACAAGGTCCTTCTCTTCAAAGCCAACCTGAACGCCCAGGCCGTCGCCGGCCTCTCCGGCACCGCCCGCAGTCTCGAAAACGACGTCGCCCGACTCGTCGCCGACATGGAAAAATCCATCCGCGCCGGCTGAGCCGCCGCCGGAGCTTCGGTAAAAGAAGGCAGGCTCCAAAAACAAAAAGGGAGGACGGCCGCGTGCCGTCCTCCCTTTATCCTTTTCCCGCCGGAGCGTGACCCGCTCAAGGCATCAGAATCTCGTAGATGAGCCGCTTGTCGCCGCCCTCGGCACTGTCGGGAAAATGGAAATTCACTCCATTCTCCCCGGCCATGATCACCTGCTTGCCCTCCGCGCCATCGCGCGCCCACTTGGCGGCATCGAAGATCACGGCCAGCGGCCCCGACTTCATCGCGTAGGCGAACTGACCCGGACTCGGCCGCATCCGTTGAGCGGGATTGAGCGCGACCGGCGACAAGCGCACCGCATGGATCGCGGTGATCGTCCCCCGCGGATCGAGCAGATCGAGCGGCTTGAAATGCGCGGCGACCTGCACCCGGTCCTCCAAACAGGTGAAAGTCTGCTCCAGCTCGAAACGAGGATGGCTCACCTTCACGTCGAAAACCGTGTGGCCATCGCGCACGCCCTTTTTGACCTCCGCCCCATAGCCCGGGTCGTCCACGACTCCCACGTTAAACCATTTGCGGCGCCCATCCGCGCCCACGCTGCTCCCCTGCAGACCGATGCCCGCGGCCGACTCGACCAACACCTCCGCCCGCGAAGTGGCGAGAGCTTGGATAAAGCCCTTGGCGGAAACCTCGAACTGGTAGCGGGCGTTGGCGAAGCGGCGGGCCTCTCCCGCCACGTGATCAAAACTACCGACCGAGGATTTCGTCACCGGTGCCGGCACGGGCAGCGATACCGTGGGCGCGGGCGGCTCCGGATCGGGGGCGGGCGGCGGAGCCGGGGGCGGCGGCGAGACCGCTCCCGCGCTTGCCTGGGCCGAGGCGGGCGCGACCGGAGCGGGCGGCGCCCCGGCCTTACCCTCCTTCGGAGAGCGGAAATGAGCCGCCAACCCGACCACCAAAGCGGCCAGGGTAACGCCTCCGGCGATCCAGATGGGGCCCTGATTTCGCTTCGGCGCAGGAGCCGCGGGTGCGGCCACGCCA
>JBILUB010000074.1:0-9272 GCA_044371245.1 Opitutaceae bacterium | reverse complement strand
GCCATCGCTCGACTGCCCCAGGATCTTGGCCCCGAACTTCACGAGAGATGCGCCCGGCTGCTCGAGTACTTCGCGGAGGAGCGAGGGCGAC
Source organism: Opitutaceae bacterium (assembly GCA_044371245.1). Taxonomy (GTDB): domain Bacteria; phylum Verrucomicrobiota; class Verrucomicrobiia; order Opitutales; family Opitutaceae; genus IMCC26134_A. The sequence goes on along the minus strand of JBILUB010000074.1, from coordinate 9,181 downwards.
TAAGCGCCAAGATAGCCTCCGGCCTGCCCTGCTCTCGCTTGGTCGTCCCCCTCGAGGATTTGAGTCTCGAGTCCGCGGTCGCCGGCTTGTTGACGCTGCACTGTGCGCCCCGGTCCGCACCCTCCCCGCCGCCGCCAGCCGAGGCGAGTACCCGCCGAAGGCAGGCTTGGCGCCCGCGTTGGTGGCCGGGGCGCGTCCGCGACTAAGCGGGCGCAGCCTCAGGCTAAAGCCCGGGCCACGTCTTTGGCGAAATAGGTCAGAATCAGGTCCGCGCCGGCCCGCTTGATCGCGAGCAACGACTCGTCCCGCGTGCGCGCGAGATCGAGCCAGCCGAGACGGGAAGCCGCGTGGATCTGCGCGTACTCGCCCGACACCTGGTAAGCCGCCAGCGGCAGATCGCTGCGCTCACGCACGTCGCGGATGATATCCAGGTAGGCGCCGGCCGGCTTGACCATCAAGACATCCGCCCCCTCCGCCGCGTCCAGCGCCGCTTCGACCATCGCCGCGCGCCGGTTGGCCGGGTCCAGTTGATAGGTCGCCTTGCTGAGCAGCTTCGTGCCGGCCGCTTGCGCACTGCCCACCGCGTCACGAAAGGGTCCGTAGTAGGCGGAGTTAAACTTCACCGAATAAGCGAGGATCGCCGTGTCCACAAAGCCCGCCACATCCAGCGCGGCGCGGATCGCCCCCACGCGCCCATCCATCATGTCGCTCGGAGCCACAAAATCCACCCCCGCCCGTGCTTGCCGCACCGCCATCGCCGCCAAGCGCGCCACCGTGCGGTCGTTGTCCACATTGTCACCGGCCGCGTTCAAAACCCCGTCGTGCCCGTGCGAGGTGTAGGGATCGAGGGCCACGTCGGTGATCACGACGAGCTCGGGCAGCGCCTTCTTCACCGCCCGCACCGCGCGGAGGATCAGACCGTCCTCGTTCAACTCCTCCGTGCCCTCCGGATTCTTGAGTTTAGGATCGAGCTTGGGGAAAAGCGCCACCGCCTTGACGCCGAGTTTCCAGAGCGTGCGACACTCCTTCACCAGGTCCACGATGCTCAACCGAAACTGACCGGGCATCGAAGCGATCTCCTCCGGCGCGAGACGGCCCTCGACCACAAAAAGCGGAGCGATCAGATCGGCCGCGCGTACGCTTGTCTCCGCCACCAGCGAGCGGAGCGCAGGCGTGCGGCGCAGCCGGCGCGGACGAGTCGGCAGATCGAGAGGAAGAGCGTCATTCATGGGAAAACAAACCCAGCCAAACCGGAAACCCCGCGCCCGCCGAGGGGATAGTTGAGCTCCCTTCCTCCCGGCGCACCTTCGAGCGCTGGACGGCAAAAGCAGATCCCGCCGTCCCCTGCCTAAACACGCTCGCTCGCGTTTACGCTCTTGAAGCCGGCCACCAGACCGCTTGCCTTCGAATCTCAACCGCTTCCATGCGTCTGCTGCTAACACGTCCCCGTACTGCCTGCGCTCGGGAGGTCGCCACCTGGCGAACTACCCGGCGATGCGTCGCCGCGTAAGCACCCGCCCACCGACGGCGGGATACCAAACGGGCCACCCCTGCCGTGGCCTCCGGGAGCCAACATCGCTCCCGGCGCTCCGTACTCCCCTCCTCGTTCGTCTCATGCCCATCCGCCTCTTCGACTCTCTTTCCCGCGAAAGCCGGGAACTCCGCCCTTCGCAGCCCGACGGCGTCTACCGTTTCTACAACTGCGGCCCGACCGTCTACGCGCCCGCGCACATCGGCAACTTCCGCACCTTCGTGGTCAACGACCTGCTCCGCCGCCTGCTCGAGCTCGAGTTAGGCCAAGACAAGGTGAAGCACGTGCGCAACCTGACCGACGTCGACGACAAGACCATCCGTCGCGCCCGCGAGGAGGGCCGTCCGCTCTCCGAGGTCACGAAACAGTGGACGGAAAAATTCCACGCCGACTGCGCCGCGCTCAACTGCCTCCCGCCCCACGTCGAGCCCACCGCCACCGGGCACATCCCCGAGCAGATCGACATGATCGCCGCCCTCGAGAAGCGCGGCCACGCCTACCGCACCGACGACGGCTCCGTCTACTTTAAGGTGTCGTCCTTTTCCGGATACGGCGCGCTCTCCCGCGTGAAGGACCGGGAGCTTCGCGTCGGCTCGGCCCTCGCCGGCAAGCCCCAGGGCCACGACGCCGACGAGAAGGAGGACGGCTCCGACTTCGCGCTCTGGAAAGCCCACAAGCCCGACGACGGGGACAACTTCTGGCCCTCGCCCTGGGGTCAGGGACGTCCCGGCTGGCACATCGAGTGCAGCGCGATGAGCAAAAAGCACCTTGGCGAAACCATCGACCTCCACACCGGCGGCGTCGACCTGCTCTTTCCGCACCACGAAAACGAGATCGCCCAGAGCCAGTGCTGCAACGACGGCGCGATCTTCGCGCACCACTGGTATCACAGCGAGCACCTCCTCGTGGACGGCAAGAAAATGAGCAAGTCGCTGGGCAACCTCTACACCCTCGACCAGCTCCGCGAGATGGGCCACTCGCCCGCCGCCCTCCGCTACGCCCTCCTCGCCGGCCACCCGCGCAAGCAACTCAACTTCACCCTCGATTCGCTGCACGCGGCGGAGAAGGCGCTCGCGCAACTTCGCGCCTTCCGCGCCACGCTTCAGGCCGGCGGCACGGCCGATCCCTTCGCGCCCGCGCTCGCCGCGCTCGCCGACGACCTCAACACGCCGCAGGCCCTCGGCATCGTCTTCACCGCCCTGCACGCCGGCCCCGAGGGTGTGAGCCCCGCGGCCTTCGACCGCCTCGTCTTCGCGCTCGGCCTCGACCTCACCGAGCCCGCCAAACCTGTCACCGCCACGCCCCCCGAGGTAACCGCCATCGCCGAGCAACGCTGGGCCGCCAAGGCCGCCAAAAACTGGCCCGAGGCCGACCGCCTCCGCGGCGCCCTCTCCGCCCTCGGTTGGACCATGCTCGACCGCAAGGACGGCTACTCGCTCGAACCCGCCAAGAAGTAGGCGCTCCGCCCGCGCCCGCGTATCCGCTCACCAGTCACCAATCACCAATTACTAATCACAAATCACCAATCACCATGATGTCCCCCCTCGACGAGATCCGTCACTCCTGCTCCCACATCCTCGCCACCGCCGTCCTGCGCGTCTTCCCCGACGCCAAGCTCGACATCGGCCCGCCGACCGAGACCGGTTTCTACTACGACATCGATCTCGAGCACAAACTCACCACCGAGGACCTCGCCCGCCTCGAGGCCGAGATGAAGAAGGTCATCGATGAGAACCAGCCCTTCCGCCGCAAGGAGGTCACGCGCGAGGAGGCCGTCACCATCCTCACCGCCCGCGGCCAGGAGCGCTACAAGCTCGGCCGCCTCGCCGACATTCCCGAGGGCGAGGCCATCTCCTTCTACGAAAACGGCGAGTTCATCGACCTCTGCGCCGGCACCCACGTGCGCTACACCAAACAGGTCAAAGCCTTCAAACTCCTCTCCATCGCCGGCGCCTACCACCGCGGCGACGAGAAAAACAAACAGCTCCAGCGCATCTACGGCACCGCCTTCGCCTCCAAGGACGAGCTCGCGCAATACCTCGAGCGCATGGAGCAGGCCAAGCTTCGCGACCACCGCAAGCTGGGCAAGGACCTCCAGCTCTTCCACATCGACGAGGACGTCGGCCAGGGCCTCATCCTCTGGACCCCGAAGGGCGCCATCCTCCGCCAGGAGCTGCAAAACTTCATCTCCGACGAGCTCCGCAAACAGGGCTACTCGCAGGTCTTCACCCCCCACATCGGCAAACTCGCCCTCTACAAGACCTCCGGCCACTTCCCCTACTACAAGGACGCCCAGTTCCCCGCCATCATCGAGCCCGACCAGCTCGCCGCCATCTCCGCCGAGGGCTGCGGCTGCGCCGAAATGACCGCCCGCCTCGAGGCAGTCTCGCCCTCCTTCGCCGCCGGCATCAACGAGCGCGCCGGCAAAACCGTGATCGGCGAGGACCGTATCAAAGATCCCACTACGCTGCTCGACGGCTTTTTGCTGAAGCCGATGAACTGCCCCCATCACATCAAGATCTTCGCCTCCCAGCCGCACTCCTACCGCGACCTGCCGGTCCGCCTCGCCGAGTTCGGCACCGTCTACCGCTGGGAACAGTCCGGCGAGCTCAACGGCATGACGCGCGTGCGCGGCTTCACCCAGGACGACGCCCACCTCTTCTGCACCGAGGAGCAGGTCGCCCAGGAGGTCCTCGGCTGCCTCAGCCTGGTCAAGACCGTGCTCACCACCCTCGGCATGGCCGACTACCGGGTGCGCGTCGGCCTGCGCGACCCGGATGGCAACAAGTTCACCGGCGATCCCGCCAAGTGGGACATCGCGGAAAACGCCTGCCGCACCGCCGCCGCCACCCTCGGGGTGCCCTTCACCGAGGAGCCGGGCGAGGCCGCCTTCTACGGGCCCAAGATCGACTTCGTGATCAAGGACGTGATCGGCCGCGAGTGGCAGCTCGGCACCGTGCAGGTGGATTACGTGCTGCCCGTCCGCTTCGACCTTCACTACATCGGCGCCGACGGCCAGAAACACCGCCCGGTCATGATCCACCGTGCGCCCTTTGGCTCGATGGAGCGTTTCTGCGGCGTGTTGATCGAGCACTTCGCCGGCGATTTCCCCGTCTGGCTCGCGCCCGAGCAGGTGCGCATCGCGCCCATCTCCGACAAGGTCGCCGACTACGCCAAGGTCATCTACGACCAGCTCCGCGAGGCCGGCGTGCGCGTCGCCCTCGACGGCGACGCCGACAAGGTCGGCGCCAAGCTCCGCCGCGCCGAGCTCGCCAAGATCCCCTACATGCTGGTCGTCGGCCAGAAGGAGGCGGAGGTCCAGTCCGTCTCCGTGCGCTCCCGCGCCAAGGGCGACGAGGGCGTGCTGCCTTTCGCGGATTTTCTCGCCCGCGTGCGTCACGAGATCGTCACGCGAACCCTTCCGGTGAAGGCGGAGAAGAAACCCGAGTCGGGCCCCGCGAAGGGCGCCTGATCAACGGCCCCGCCTTAGCGACCCCGGGCGCCCATCAGGCGGCGACCGGGGTCGCGCATTACTCTCCGCACCCCGGGCGTGGGCTGGCAGGAGCATTCCGGTGAAACGCCTCGTCCCGTCAGGGCGCGAGGCTCAACTCCTTCAGGCGTCGATCGGCGAAGGGCGCCTCGCGCAGTCCCTTCACGTGCGGCGACGCGAGGTAGATTTGTGTCGAGAAAAACAGCGGGATCGCCGGGACCTCACGCAGAAAAATCTCCTCGGCCTTTTGCAGCGCCTCCTCCCGCGCCCCCTTGTCCGCCGTCCAGCTGGCCTCAATCTGCCGGTCGAACTCGGCGTTTGACCAGCCCGCCTCATTGTAGAGCGCACCCGTCTGCCAGGCCCCGAGAAAATAATAGGGATCCTGGTAGGTCGTCGCATTCCACGAACCACGCGAGAGGTGAAAATCCTTCCGATTCTTGGAAGCGATCAGCACCTGCGTTTCCTCATTCCTCAAGGTCACCGCGACCCCCAGCTCACGGCGCCACATTTGCTGCACCGCCTCCGCGATCACCCGATGATACTCGCGCGAATCCACCAGCAACTCGACCACCGGAAAGTTTCGCCCCCCGGGAAACCCCGCCTCGGCCAGAAGCGCCCGGGCTCGATCCGGATCATATCCGATCGCCGACTTCGAGGTGTAGCCGCCGAGGCCGGGCGGGGTAAAGTGTCCGGCCGGCCGCCGACCGCCCCGCAACACCGAACGCGTCAACTGCTCCCGGTCCACCGCCAGCACCAGCGCCCGACGCACCCGGACATCATCGAGCGGAGGTCGCGCGACATTGAGCGTGTAGAAGTAAATGCCCCGGTCATCCACCTGCCTGAGGGGCCCCCCCGCCTGCGCCGCATACTCGTCTATCTTCGAGGGCGGCAGCGTGGCCGTCAGATGCAGTTGCCCGGTTCGAAAGGCCGTTTCCTCGACCTGCGCGCTCTCGATCGGAAGGAAGTGAATCTCATTGAGCGCCACCTCGGCCGCGCCGCGGTAGCGCTCGTTCTTCGCCAGCACCACCCTCCGGCCATACGACCACTCCCGCAGCACGAAGGCCCCGTTGCCCACCAGATTCGGGGGCCGCGTCCACGGATTATTGCGATCATCGAAGGCGCCGTGCTTTTCGATCACATCCTGCCGCACCGGATAAAAAAGATGCAGCGCGGAGAGGAAGAACGGTGTCGGTCGCTCCAACGTGAAAATCAGGGTCCGTTCGTCCGCCGCCTTTACTCCCACTTGTTCGAACTCCGTCGTCCGACCCGCGTGGTAATCGCGGGCGCCCGCCACGAAAAACAAGTTGTCCTCCGGCTGGGCCGAGCCGAGTCGCGGCGCCAGCATCCGGCGGGCGGAGAACACAAAATCACCCGCGCTCACCGGCACCCCATCGCTCCAGCGTGCGTCCTCCCGCAGGTAAAAACTGTAGGTCAGACCGTCGGGCGACACCTCCCAGCGCTCGGCCACCGCGGGCCGCGATTCTAGGGTCTGCGGATCCGGTGCCACCAAGCCCTCGAACAAGCCGCCGACGATCGTCCACTCGACCTGCCCCCGCACTAGTTGGGGATCGAGCGCCTCCGGTTCGGTCGCGTTGCCCCGGTAGAGGACACCCTCGCGGTTGCCCGACTGCACCGGCGTCTCCCGCGGCGCGCAGGCCGCGAAAAAAAACAAAAGAGCCATCGCGGCGAGAGCGGTCGGGCGAGGGGAAAAAATAAGCGGGCGCATCGCCCGAAACTTGCCGCCGCTTTCATGCCACGCAGCGCCAAACCGCTACCACTTTGGTTGCATTCCCGGCCCGCGCCGCGCTTGTCCCGTGCACCGCCAGCCACCACCCTCCAGGTTCCGCCCATGTGCTGTCTCCGCCGGCTAGTCCTCTTCGGCATCGGTTCGCTCACCTTGGCCACATCGGTCCCCGCATCGCCTCCCACGCATGAGCTCTGGCACCTTGGCGCCGAGGTCGATTTTAGCCCGCCCGCTTCCCACCCCACCCGAGCGGGACTCTTGCTACAGGGCGGTGGCGGCGATGTCGACGCCGCCTGGCACTGGTTTGTCGGATGCGCCGCGGGTGGGGATATCGTGGTCCTGCGCGCCTCCGGCGGCGACGGCTATCAGGACTACATCCACCGCCACATCGGAGGGGTCTCGTCCGTCACGACGCTGCTGTTTCATGACCGATCCGCCGCCTACGACACCGCCTTGCTTGAGCGGCTCGCCTCGGCGGAAGGCATCTTTCTCGCGGGGGGTGATCAGGCCCGCTATCTACGTTTTTGGAAAGACACGCCGCTTGAGGCCGCCCTCCAGGCTCACGTCGCCGCAGGTAAACCGCTGGGAGGCACGAGCGCGGGGCTCGCCGTACTGGGCGAATTCTCCTTCGCCGCTTACCTCGACACCATCACCAGCGAGGAGGCGCTGGCCGACCCCTTCCACGCACGCCTCACGCTCGAGGACGCTTTCCTAGCCTTGCCGGGATTAAATGGCGTGATCACCGACAGCCATTTCACGGAGCGAGGACGGCTCGGCCGACTGATGGCCTTTCTCGCCCGTTTGCGCGCCGGGCAGACCCAGCCGCCGCGGCTCCTCGGTCTCGGCATCGATGAAGCGACCGCGCTCTGCGTCGAGCCCGAGGGCGATGCCTTTGTGCGCCGCTCCGGGAGCGGAGCAGTTTGGCTCGTCCGGCTGATCGACCAGCCCTCCATCGCTCCCGGACGCCCCCTCGCCGCCGATGCCGAGGCGATCGCCCTCGGCCCCGAATCCCGGCTAAACCTTCGCACCGGCGAGTGGCATCACCCGCTCCGGATCCTGCGTGTCCGCGCGGCCGAAGGTACGCTCACCGCCCTCCCTTGAAACGCAGTCGCTCGTTCGCGACGTCTGGCCGCCTCGCTGCGCCCGAGCGCCGAAAGCGGCGGCGGCCGCGCACCCCCTCCCTCAGCGGAGGAGCGCCATCAGGCGGGTACGCGAGGTGACGCCCAGCTTGCGAAAGACCGAGTTCAGCTGGGTCTTGATCGTGAGCACGCTCTTGCTCAGGCGCCGCGCGATCTCCGCGTTGCTGAAGCCCTCACAGACCAGCAGCGCGATCTCCCGCTCGCGCGGCGTGAGCTCCCGTAGGACCGCGAAACGGTCGCCCCCGCTCGGACCCGCCGCGGCCGGAGTGCTCCCGCCGAGCGCGGACTCGCCCGTGGCACCTCCGCTCGTGCTGCCCGGCCGGGTGTCGAGCACCACCAGAAAACGGGGCCGGGCCAGCGCGCTCGCAGGGTTGTTGTGCAGCGATACCTGCGCCCGCAGCTCCGGCTGGGCCCGGTGCGAAACCGCGGCGACATCGCCCGGCAACAAGGTCAGTGTCTTGGGATTTCGCGCCAACACCGCGGCCTTCAGCGCCGCGCAGGTCTCGAGAACAGGAGGAGGCACCACAAAGGCATCCCGCGGATTCAGCGACCTCGCTCCCGAGGGTCCGTGATTCCACAGCAGGCATTGACGTTGCCCCTCGTGGTTGGCGAATTCCGCTTTGAGGTCCCAAGAAACCAGGACCAGCCCCACCGGGAGGTGTTTGTTAAACTCCTCCAAACTTCGCCGCGCCAGCCGCTCGGTGTGCAGCCGCTGCACCCGGGTGATCGCCGTGCCGATGTAGGGATGCAGCCAGTGCAACACCGCCTCGTCATCCGCCGAAAAATCCGGCTCACGCGGCGCACGGTAGAGGGAAAACATCGCCGTCACCTCCCGCTGCGCCCAGTAGAGCATGGAGTAGCCTTTGTCCCACCCTTCGGCCTTGGCGAAGCGCCGATAGAAATCCGACCGCAGCCACTCCGCCCTCGACGGCAACACCTCCTCGAAACGGTAGGCCTTTCGTCCGCGGTTCCGCTCGATGAAGGGCGTGAAGGGGTTCGCCTTGCCCCGCTCCGCATACCACTCCGCCGGGCGCTCGATCGGCGGGTCGGTCAAGACCACCCGCGCCTCCCCCATGCCGAGGTGGCCGAGAAACAAGGTCACCCGATGCGAGGGAGCCGCCGCCCTCAGCACCGCCTGCACCGCTTTCCAGAGCGCGTCCGTCTCCAGCGCCGCGTGTAAGGCCAGCAGGGGCTCGTGCAGCTTTTCCAGCAGGGCGGCGGGCGGGGGTGGCGGCAGTTGGTGGGCTCGGGACATGGGGCGTGGATCGACGGGCGGA
>JBILUB010000073.1:0-9288 GCA_044371245.1 Opitutaceae bacterium | reverse complement strand
CACCGAGCGGGCGATCGGACCGGTGCGGGTATTGATACCGCCCTCCACCATGCCATGACGGGAAACCAGTTCTTGGGTGGCCGCGATGCCGACCAAATTGTTATAGACGGCGGGCCCTCGAATGGAGGTGCCGCTCTCCTCGCCGATCGATGCAGTCACGAGGTTAGCCGCCACGGCCGACCCCGAGCCTGAAGACGAACCCATGGGACTGCGTTCCGTGTCGTAGGGATTGTTGAAGGTGCCGCCCCAGGAGCTGCGCGGCACACCCGAGGCATACTCGCCCATCTGCGACTTCGCGAGAAGGATGGCTCCGGCCGCGCGCAGACGCGCGACGAACGTGGCGTCGAGCGGCGGCCGATCGTTGGCATAGGGCACATCAGCCCCTGCGGTCGTTCGCATGTCCGCCGTGTCGTACTGATCCTTGATCGCGAGGACGACCCCATGGAGCGGGCCGACGAGCGCACCCGTGCGGGCGAAGTAATCGTCCTGCGCGGCGGCGACCTCGAGCGCATCGGGTAATGCCGGATCCGCATCGATCGGATCGGTGAGGCTGCGAGCCATCTTGGCCGGAAAGCCCCACTTCTCCCGCGAGGATGGCCGGAGGTTAAGTGTACCGAGGGCGTTGATCTTGCCGGCGCGCGGGATCGTCTCGATCACGCCGAGGATGCCCTCGGGCTCGCGGACCGCGGTGCCGTTGTAGGCTTTGATGCGGGCCAGATAGCCCTCCACCAGCCGAGTAGAGCTCAGTTCCCCCGCGACAATGGCTCGTTGGATGGAAGCGATGGACGCTTCTTCGATCACAAACTCGGCCCGAGCGACGACGGCCAACGAAACGCCCACCGCGATTAGGGCAAAAAATCGCCCGCGCCGGACGGGTGAGCAAGGGGCCGACGGACCCGAGACGCTCGTGAGACCAAAACGACAGGCAGGGAGACGAAAACAGGTAAACACAGACACGATCGAGCAGCGGCCATGCCTCGTGCGCCCAAGGAGCAGCGCCACGCGACCCGAAGGAAAAAAATTCAATCAACGGCTCACGACCCGAGCGCTCCACGCATTCCGCACCGCGCGCCGAAACCGACATCTCCCGACGATGAAGCCGAAGAGTGCAGGCAAAGACTCGTATCGCGCACACTTCGCTCCACGCCCCAGCACTCCGAGGGTGAGCCCAATCACTAAGCGATGCCTCCGCCCGCGATCGGTGTCATCGGCGAAGAGGGCGTTTGCGGCGCCGACGGATCCGCGTCTGGGCCGCCGTGTTCAAACCCCTCGGCACCGAGTTCGCCCAATCGTTTTTCCAAGTTGATCAGTTGCTCCTCCAGCTCGTCCAGACGCTTCACTTGCCGTTGGAGCGCGTCGTCCAAACGATGGGCACTACGGACGTCACCTGGTTCCAGCCGGAGGTTACTCCGCTGCGTTCGCGGACCTGCTCACACACCTCGGCCACCATCTGGCGCACGGCCGGATCGGTGGAGTCGTCGAGGACCTGGATCAGCAGGCGGTCCCGGGGCCACTGGATGGCCGCGGCGGCCTCGATCACACGCCGGGCCACCGCGTGTTCGTTAAACATCGGCAGTTGGATGCAGACCGAGGGCATGAGCGCAGGCAGCCGGCCCGGGGTCTCGGTCTTTCGACCGCTCCAAAAGTAGCCGATCCGCTCCATCAAGCCCCCGCCGAGAAAGGCGAGAATCAGGAGATAGGGCAGGTGCCCGCGGTGCCCATCAGGCGAAGAAGCGAGACGGGACCTTCGCCCGGGCTGGACGGCGACAGCGTATCCACAATCAAGATACACCAAACCGCGAGCAGGACACCGGCCGGCATCCACCAGCGGACGCGGGGGAAGGAGATCTCCCGCGGGGCACGAGCGACGGAGACCGACGGGGTCGCCGGCGCGGACGGCGGGACGGAGACCGCGGGGGCTGACAGATCCGCAGGCGGGGCCGGGGAGTCGGTGAGCTGCGAGGGGGAAACTTCGTTCATAAGTCTCTTGCGGGATGGGTTGGTTGTGAGCTGTGGACGGACCACCGGTCGGGCGCCGGCCCCCGCGGGGGACGGGAGCTGGCGCAGCCCGGGAGCGGGATGAGCAAGATTTCGCATTAACCGTGCCGCGACCTGGCGGTAACGAGCCCGTTCGCGGATCGCGGGCCGGATTTAAGAAATACAAATCTTTCTACTTAACATCTGCTTACGCGGGGCCCCAATCCTCCACGACTCGGTCACGAAGGAGCACAGGCCAGCGGTGCGGGCCGCGCGGGATCTCGCTTCCAGAGGGGGGACGGGCGGCCAGGCCGCACAAGGGGCTCGGACCGGAATCTCCCGCTCAAGGCGCGGACAGCTCGTCGTAAGCGACCCCGAGATTGGCGCCGAAACGATTGGGCAGCGCTTGGTGGAACTCGGGGAATGCGGGCAGATTCTCGAGCGACAACAGCTCCTCCTTCGTTTTCCCCAACGTGATCTGAGCGCCGACGTGCTCGAGCAAGGCGCCGAGATAATCGCGCAGCACGAGCAGATCGGTGCGCGTGCCGACGACACCGTGGCGGGCTCCGCCGTGCCCGAAAAGGTAAAGCGCGTCGGCCGGGTACTCGGTCGCGATCACCTCGAGGATGCGTATCCAGTTCCGGATACTCGCACCTCCCGGTCGGTCGATCACGGGATACACGCGGTTGAACATGAGGTCTCCGAGATGCACGACGTTGGCCTTCTCGAAGGTCACGACGATGTCGCCCTTGGTGTGCGCGGGACCAAAGTGGCGGGCGGAGACGGTCTCGTCGCCCAAGTCCATGCGCCAGGTGTCGGCAAAGAGGGTGTCGGCGTAGACCTGATCGTCGAGGGTCTTGGCCTGCTCGGCCCGCTGGCGCTGGAGCGCGGGTACGTTTTCGTGGGCGACGATGCGGGTGGTCTCGGGCGCAAAGACCTTGTTGCCCGCGGTATGGTCGCCGTGGTGATGGGTGTTGATGAGGACGTCGAGTTTGCGACCGGATCGGCCGGGAAGCTCGGCGAGGAAGCGGGCGGCGGTGTCGGGAAACTGCGCGTCGACCGAGGCGAGCGCGTCCTTGTTGACCAACCAACCGATGGTGCCGCCTCGCGCGCTGAAAAAACCGACTCCGCGACGGAGTGGCATAAAGATGGGGTTAATCGTAGCCGGCGTCTGGGGGGCGGGAGGGACGGACGGCGCGGATTGCGCGGAAACCAGCGCGGGGACGAGGCCGGTGACGGCGAGCGCGGCGCCGGCGGTGCTGCGCTGGAGAAAGGTGCGGCGGTGCATGAAAAAAAGGGGGCCGGCGGACTTTGGTTCTTTCGACAAGAGGAGAATCTGGCCGCACCGATCCGGGGCGACCGTTAATCGTGCCTTCGCGGCGGCGCGTGGGGAAGGGTCGGGGCGGCCGCTATTCGTAGCGCTCCCAGACAAAAACAGACTGGAGGGGCGTGGTGCTTCCTTCGCGGACGCGAGGGGGCGTCGCGAGCGAGAGGCGGCCCTCGGCGTCGAAGCTATAGTAGCGCTTGGCGGCGACGCCGGTCTGGCCGGGATTTAGCTGCCCGTCTTGATGGTGGACCATGCAGCCCTCCTCGGTGAGCAGCGTCCAGCGGCCGAAGTAGCTGCTGAATCCATCGGCGGAGGGCACGCCGCCTTCCCGACCGGTGCGGATGATTTGCACGCTCATGCGTCCGTTGGGCGCGTAGAGCAGTTGACCGTCGGCGGCGGCGCGGGCGGCGGGAGTTTCGACGCCGGTGGCGGGATCGCGGTCGCGGATGGCGACGAGTTTCCAGGTGCCGATAAACCGCGCGGCCGGATCGGCGGAGGCGAGCGGCGTGGTGTGGGCAGGAGGGCGGCGGTAGAGCGTGGCCTGCTCGTAGGCGTAGCCGTAGGCGACGAGGCGCGCGTCACTCCAGGGACGGCCGACGAGCTGGAGGCCGAGGGGCAGGCCCTCGCGGGTAAAGCCGTTGGGCACGCTGAGGCCGGGCCACTGCAGGGTGGAGGCGACAAAGGTGAGACTCGCGCCGAGGCGCGTGGGCGGGCCGGAGCCGGCGGCGTCGGCGCGGACCGGGGCCGGCTCGCCGGTGATCTGTGTATTGCGATCTCCATTACGCGCGGGTGGCTGGGCCCAGGTGGGAAAAACCAGGGCGTCGATCCGGGCGGCGTCCATCGCGGCGATGAACGCTTCGCGGTAGCGCTGTTCGAGCGCGCGCCCCTCGACCGTGCGCGGATCCTCGGCGGCGGGGAGGGCGGCGGCGGCCTGTTCGGTGGCTTGCTGGTGCAGCGGATGGAGGAGGCGCGAATCGGCGAGGGTCTTGGCGGTGGGGAAGGGCACACCGGGATGGGCGGAGGCCCAGCGCTCGTAGTCGGCCTTGAAGGAGGCGGGGGTCTGCGGAGCCCGGGGGAAGGAATCGAGCTCGGGCACGATGAAGGGGTCGATGATCTCGGCGCCGGAGGCGCGGAGCTCGGCGAGCGTTTTTTCAAAGTTGGCCAGAATCTCCGGGGCGGTGCGTTCGGGTTTAAAAACCTGGCGGAGCACACCGAGGCGCACGCCCTTCAGCGCGTTTTTGTCGAGGGCGGCGGCGAAGCCCGAGGGAAACGGCGAGGGGGCGGCCTCGCGATGCGGAGGCGTGGCGGTGGCGGGGTCGGCGGGATCGGGCCAGGCGATCGCGTCGAGCAGGATGGCCATATCGGTCACGGTGCGGGCCATGGGTCCGGCGGTGTCACGATGGCCGTCCAGCGGAACGACTCCGGTGCGGGAGACGAGGCCGACGGTGGGGCGCAGCCCGGCGAGCGCATTATGCGCGGCGGGCATGCGGACGGAGCCGCCGGTGTCGGTGCCGATGCCGACGACCGCGAAGGACGCCGCGAGCGCGGCACCCGTGCCACCCGAGGAGCCGCCGGTGGCGTAGAGGGGGTGGTAGGGATTGCGGGCGAAGCCGGGGAGCACGGAGTTGATGTTGTCCCCTCCGCCGCGGGCGAATTCGGAGAGGGAGGTCTTCGCGAGGAGGACGCCGCCGGCGGCCTTGATGCGGGCGACGACGGGGGAATCGCTGGGGGGGACGTAGTTCTTCCAGCCCTGGAAACCGTTGGTCATGGGCACGCCCACGGCGTCGAGGTTGTCCTTCACGACCACGGGCACACCCCAGAGTGGCCCGGCCCCGGCGGGGAGCTCGCCGACCGGCGCCTCGGCAAGTGCGTGGTCGAGCTCGGCAGCGTGGGCGAGGGCTGCGGGGTGGACGTTGACGATCGAGTTCAACACCGGGCCCTGTTGATCGTAGGCGGCGATCCGATCGAGGTGGGCCTGCACGACGGCGGTGACGGTGGTGGACCGCCCGCGGTAGGCGGCATGCAAAGCGGAGATAGTCGCCTCCTCGACCGCGACGGGAGGCGTTACCACCGCCCTCAAGCCGGACGAGAAGGCGCCAAAGACGAGTGAAACGAGGAAGAGATTAAGGAGGCGCGAGAGGTGCATGGACGGCGGATAGGAAGGACGGGGAAAAAGGCGGCGAACGGAGGGCGAAGTGTCCGGTAGGGAGGAGGCGAGGCGCGGGGCCTGCCCCCACCCTCACGAGGAGACGCTCGTGACACCTCGGCGTTCAGAGCCGGTCGGTCGGGAGCGCGGGCGTATGGACGGGAAGACGAATCGCTTTGGTGGCCTGCTCGTAGTCGTAGGCGTAGGAGAGGAGGCGGCCCTCGGTGAACGAGCGCCCGAGGAGGCTGAAGCAAACGGGCAAGCCACCCGGGGCCATACCGGCGGGGACGACGAGATCGGGATAGCCGGTGAGGTTGGCGATGTTGAGCGGATTGGAGCCGGGGGCACCTCCACCGGAAGGAGCGTCGGCGGGCGGGTTGATCAGGGAGACCGGCGCGGGAGAGGTCGGATAGAGCAGCGCGTGGAGCTGGTGTTTCGCAAAGAGCCCCTCGATCGCATCACGGACGTAGGCGAGCCCGTGATCGCGGGCGGCGAGGTAGACGGGGTCGTGAAGAGCGAGTGCGGTCTCGGCCTGGTACTTCAAGCCGACGGCCTTGCCCGGGCTGCGATAGCCGGTGGCGGGATCATTCGCGAGCCGGGCCAGATCGTGGATGGTCTTGGGATAGGCGGGAGCGGTGGTGGCGAGATAATCTCCGACCTGGGAAACAAACTCCGCGGAACGAATCGTGTTGTAGAGTGGACCGCGCGCGGCCTGCACGGGCGGCGGGATCCGCACGTCGTCGACGATGATGGCGCCGAGCTCACGGAGTTTGGCGATCGCCTGCTCGACGACGGCATCGACGTCCTTGTCCCGGCCGAAGAAGTCGCGGGCGACGCCGATGCGGGCGCCGAGGAGCGATCCGGTTTTCAGATGGGCGAGATAATCGGGGGGGACGCGACCGGCGGATTTGAGCGTGGAGTCGTCGTCGGGATCGATGCCGGCGAGC
Organism: Opitutaceae bacterium; assembly: GCA_044371245.1. GTDB lineage: Bacteria > Verrucomicrobiota > Verrucomicrobiia > Opitutales > Opitutaceae > IMCC26134_A. The sequence continues at coordinate 2,891 of JBILUB010000073.1, read as the reverse complement.
ACGTTGAGGGCGGTGGCGAGGTCGGTGACGCTGCGCGCGAGCGGGCCGACGGTGTCAAACGTGAGGGCGAGGGGGACGACGCCGTCGCGGGAGACGAGACCGTGCGTGGTCTTCAGGCCGAAGACGCCCGAGGCGGCGGCGGGGCCACGAACGGAGGCGGCGGTGTCGGTGCCGAGACCGAACTGGGCAAAGGCGGCGGCGATCGCGACCCCGGTGCCCCCGGAAGAGCCGGCCGGGCCGCGCTCAAGCACGTGGGGGTTTTTTGTCTGGCCACCGGCGCTGGAGAAACCGTTGGGCACCTCGCCGGCCTTGCGGATGGCGGGATCGGTGGCGTCGGAGACGGAGCCGCCGCCCCCGGCCCATTCCGAGAGGTTCACCTTGGCCACAAGGATGGCGCCGGCCGCGCGCAGCTTACGGACCACAAAGGCATCGTCAGGAGGAAGGGAGCCGAGGAGCAGCTGCGAACCGGCGGTGGTCGGAAGACCGTGGAAGTCGATGTTGTCCTTCAGGACGATGGGGATGCCGTGGAGCGGGCCACGAAGCCGGCCGGAAGCGCGTTCCAGGTCGAGGGCCTTGGCCTCGGCGAGAGCGGAGGGATTGAGGGTAATGACGGAGTTGAGCGTGGGCCCCTGTTGATCATAGGCCGCGATGCGAGCGAGGTAGGCGGCGGTGAGTTTCTCGGCGCTGAGCGCGCCGTCGGCCATCGCCGTTTGGAGCTCGGGTATCGTCGCGCTGGTGAGGTCGAGCGCGGCGGAGCGCGCCGGCAGCGCGGCGATGGCGGCGAGGAGCAGCGCGGAGAGAAAGGGTCGGAAGGGACGCATCCCGCCGCGCGCAGCAGACGCGGGGCCGGGAGCGGCGGAGGCGGTGCCGAATGCGGCGCGGTTGAACGGTTTTCAAGGCAAACGCCCACGCTGGGACCGAGATTCAAGGCCGCGCAGCGGCCGACTCCGGGCGCAGCACGCATCGCGGCAAGCATGCCACCCTCGCCGCCACCGAGGCGGGCTCCGGGTGGCGTGGGCCCGCGAAAAAAGCCCCCTCCGACCCTCGTTCAGCCACCGCCAAAGGCCCCGAAAAAGACACCCAAATCACCTCCTGCGGCGACGGCTTCCCGGCTCGAGCGATCGCGCCCCGCTTCAACGCGACGAAATCAGTGTTCACGCATTTATGACAGTTGTACAAAAGTCGTAAGTTTGGGCACGGGTACCTCAAAAACATTGAGCGGGAGGGGACCTAGGTGACACGCCTCACCCCGCTGGCGGGAAATTCCTCAGTCAGTGTAAATTCATCAACGCACCTCCCGGTCGTTTTCGTTATCCTCTGTAATCAAGAAATATAGGACTTAGCTCAAATCGGTTTGTTTTAATTTACAAAACTCCTCTGGCGCAGGTCACCGCTCGCTCTCGCCCGCCGCCGTACCCGCGCCACTTCGCCACCTCCCCGCATGGCAAATCACCTGGCAATCCACTCGTTTACGCAGTCGCTCCGGGATTATTTGGCGCAGCGTCACGCTACCTTTGCCGCCGTGCCCGGCCTGCCGGATTTGCCCGCCGCAGACTTCAGCGTTCTGAGCTCCTCCCGCTTCAGTTCCACCACGGACATACCGAGTGTCACGGTCTCGCTTTTTCTTCATCGCGTCTCGCTCAACAGCCACCTGCGAAACACGCGCCAAGGCTCGGCCCTCGGCCCGCTGGGCGTCGATCTTCACTACCTGCTGACCATCTGGGCCGACGACGCCGAGGACGAGCACACCCTGCTCGCCTGGGCCATGCGCGAACTGCATTTCCACGCCTTCCTCGATCGCAGTTCGCTCACGGAGGAGGCGGCTTGGGCGCCCGACGAGCAGATCAATCTCGTGCCCGCCGAGCTCCCACCCGAGGAGATGGCGCGCATCTGGGAGACCGCCCATCGCGGCTACCGTCTCAGTTATCCCTTCATCGCCCGCACCGTGCGCATCGGCACCGATCGTTACCCTGACGGCGCCCCGGTGGTCGCCTCGCGTTTCACCTTCACCGACGACCTGCGGGAGACCACGCCGTGATCAAATACCGCCACGACTCGCGTGTGCTCGGCGCCATCCGCTGGATCGACGCCATCTCCCGCGCACCGATCGCGCTGCCCCTCGCGCCCCTCGCTTCGCCACCCCACGCCGACACCCTTCGCTTCGTCCGCAACCACTCCGGCCTCAGCGTCATCACCCACGCCTTCGACCTCGAGGCGTACACCCGGACTTTTAACCTCGACGACCTGCGCACCGCCGATCGCGTCACGCCGCTCAGCCTGCAGATCGAAGGCGAAGTCTCCGACCCCACCGGCACCTACCTGCCGCGCAAATTCACCCTCGCGCTCCCGCTGAATCCGTCTCCCTCCGTGGCCACCGACGGTGCCCGGCCGGCCAACTCTCTCTTCACTCCCGTCGACCTCGAGTTATTGCCCTCGCCCGCAGCGCGCGTGCCCGCCGGCTGGGCGCAGGTCCGCGTGCTGATCCAAAACGCACAAGGACAACCCATCCCGCACGCGCTCGCCCGGGTGGTCGCCATCGCCGACGATTCCCCGCTCGGCTACGGCCAATCCGATTGGCGCGGCGAGACCCTCGTCGCCATCCCCGGCCTGAAAAACTTTGCCCCGGGCGCCACCGAAAACGAGGTCGTCACCATCGAGACCGCCGGGCGCCTCGAGATCGTGCTCCCGCCCGACGAGTCACCCACCGATTGGACCGTCCTGCGCGACAGTCCCGTCGCCGCGCCGACCGACATCGACGCAGCGCCGCTCACCCTCAGCCCCGGCCGCACCTACAGCCGCCGATACCCTTTCGGCGGCTAGTTTCCGCCCTCCCCTTTTCGTCCGTTCGCATCCGCCACACCACCTCAGCCCAACCTCAACCCACCCACCCA
>JBILUB010000072.1:0-9306 GCA_044371245.1 Opitutaceae bacterium | reverse complement strand
ATCCCCGCGGCCTCGCCACCGCGGTCGGCGGCATCATCGGCTTCGCCGGCCTCATCATCGCCCACCACCTCTCCCTCAGCGGCGACACGCTGGAGATGATGCGCGCCGTCCTCGACTCGAACTTCTGGTTGGCGACGCACGTCGTCATCATCACCATCGGCTACAGCGCCACCTACCTCGCCGGCTTCCTCGCCGCGCTCTTCATCCTGCGAGGTGTCTTCACCCGCGGGCTCGATGCGGACACCGGTGCCGCCACCGAGCGCATGGTCTACGGCGTCATCTGCTTCGCCGCGCTCTTCAGCCTCGTCGGCACCATCCTTGGCGGCATCTGGGCCGACCAGTCTTGGGGCCGCTTCTGGGGCTGGGACCCGAAGGAAAACGGCGCACTCATCATCGTGCTCTGGAACGCCCTCATCCTTCACGTGCGCTGGGGCAAGCTCGCCACCCGGCGCACCTTCATGGCGCTCGCCGTCTTCGGCAACATCGTCACCAGCTGGAGCTGGTTCGGCACCAATCTCCTCGGTGTCGGCCTCCACAGCTACGGCTTCACCGACCGCGGCTTCTGGGCCCTTATCGCCTTCGCCACCAGTCAGCTCGTGCTCATCGCCCTCGCCGTGCTGCCCGGTCTGCCCTGGCGCAGCGGCCACGATGCCCCGCGGCCGCCCTCGCCCTCCTCCCCCGGCCCGGCCTCAGCCTGAGCGCGCCTCCGCGGTGCGGCCGTCCTCGGCCGCCCGCGCGGCGTGGAGCTTTACGCGCATCCGGCGCAGCACCCATCCGCAGCCGCCAAACACCACCAAATAGTAGGCGCCCAGCGCCGCCAGCCGGCAGGGGCTGAGCTCGTCGCCCAGATTACCGAGCAGGATCGTCGCCACGGCCCGGATCACGTGCAACGGCACGCAGATCGCGCAGATCGTGCTCAGCGATAGCCCCATCACCGGAAGGAGATAGAGCTGTACCGTGTAGGGCATGCCAGGGATCAGGCAGCTCAAGGTCGCCGCCTCCCGATGACCCGCTCCCGCCAAACGCTCCCTCCAAGGCTCGAGGCGTGTAAATAACCTCCCGGGCAGACATCGCACCAAAGCCCAGGCGCTCACCTGCTGAAACAGCGTCGTCCCCGCGACCACCAGCAGCGCCGCCCAGAATTCGAAGCGCAGGCCCGCCGCCAGATGCAGCATACTCACCGGCACCCCGGCCAGAGGCAGCACCCCGATCGAGAGCACCGCCCAGACCGCAGGCCACCCGCGGATCCGCCCAAGAAAGGTGTCCGCATCCACCCCGCCCCAGACCACGACCACCAGAACCACGACCACCAGCGGCAACACCCAGCGCAGATGCCGCCGGCCCTTCCGTTCCCGCCAAAATCGCCTCACCCGGTCCCACCCACTTAAACCGCGCCCGCCGGCTCTCATACGGGAGGTGACGGCGGGGAAACCGCCTGGATCCCCGGCCCATCGCCCCCCGGCTCCCTCTCCTCGTCCCTCGTCGGCTCCCCTCCGGCCAGCGCATGCAGCAGCGCCCCGGCCTTGTCCGCAAAGATTTGGCCCTCCGTCACCAGGCGCTCCATCCCGGGCGAGCGCCAGGTCTGCCGCGCCTTCCGTTCGCTCACCACACCCTCGTACAGCGACAGCAACTGCCGCGTGGTCCGCCCACGATCCACCGTGGCCGCGGTCCTGCGGGCCACCTCGCCCCAGCGCAGACGGGTCGACGTCCGTCGCAGCGCATTTCCCAGCACCCGCGCGAAATCGTCCGCGGAGGAATCGACCGGCAAGAGCCGGCCATTTTTCCCATCCCGCACCATCTCGCGTACACCCGGCGCGTCCAGAGCCACCACCGGCACGCCCGCCGCCATCACCTCCGCGAGCACCAAACCCTGCGTCTCCGAACACGAGGCAAACGCGAAAACATCCATCGACGCACAGGCATCGCGCAGCCTGCGCCCGGACAGCTTGCCTGTGAACACCACCCGCGCCCCGACTCCCGACTCGGCAAAGGCTCGCTCCATCTCGGCGCGCTCCGGACCATCCCCCACGATCAGGCACCACGCCTCCGGCCGCAGGCCAAGCGCCCGCACCAGGGCCCCGGTCAGGAAGCGCAGATTTTTCTCCGCCGCCAACCGGCCCAGATGGCCGATCACCGCCACCCCCGGCGGCAAACCCTGCGCCGCCCGGCCTTTCGCGCCATCACCCGATGCCAGCAACCGGGTGTCGATCCCCGTGGGAATGACCTCGACCGGCACCGTCACCCCCCGGCCCACGATCAGATCCCGCACGCTCCGACTCGGCGCCACCACCGCCGCGCAGCGATTCGCGAACCGGGTGGCCACTTCGGCCGCGAAGTCCCCCACCGCCTCGCCCTGCAAGGGCAGGTAGTGGGTGTAGTGCTCGTACAAGGTGTGATGGGTGAACACCACCGGAACACCCCGCGAGGCGCCCTCCCGCAGCGCCGTGTCGCCGAGCAGGAAGGGATGGTGCGCATGCAGCAGATCCGCCGGAAAGTCCGCCAAGCGCTCCTCCAGCGCGGCCGCGAGCGGCCATCGGACCGAGAAGTCGCTCGAGTTGAAGTGCGTCAACGCCGGGATCCGCAAGACCGAGCGCTCGATCCTCGCCGCCGCCGGACCCTCCGCAAACTCCGGCGCCACCACCAGCACACGGTGCCGCGCCTCGCGCTGGTCCTCCAACAAGGTCTGGACCGCCCGGGCCACCCCACCCACGTGCGGCAGAAACGTGTTCGTAAAATGGCAGATATTCACCCGCGAGACTCGCCCCCGGAGCACGCCACATTCACCGCTCAACCACGGCGACTCGCGAACAAACCGAAACCACCCAACGCGATCCCCACCGCGCCGGACACGATCAACCACATGCTTCGATCGGTCGGCGTGCCAGTCACCGCTTCACTCACCGAGGAAGCCACGGAGTCCGAGGCGTTGAGCCCAAAAATCAGCAGGACGATACCGGCGACGAGGAGCAGGATGGAGACGGACTTGTTCATGGGATGTGTGGCCGCGCTTTCATCATGAAAGACGCTCGCCTCCCCTCGCTTCGCAAAGCCGATGCCAGCGCACGCGTTATTCACTAGCCGTTCATTTTCAGGTTATTGAGCATTTTTATCCAAAGCCGGACCCTGCGTGAACCATGCATTTTGCACCGCTCCGGGTCGCGTCCGGCCGATTTTTGCACCGTCGCCCGAAAGCGAGTAGTACACGTAAAAATACTTAGCACCCAAAACAGCCCGTGCGGGAGGCGTTTTTGATTCGCCCATCGCATAAACCCTTGGTCCGGCCCCGACTCCCTAGGTAAAGCGATACCCTTAAGGGAAATTTACCATCCCCGATACCCGGCGGAATGCGGGGATGGCATACTGGAAACCCTTCTTTGTTTCCCGGTAAACGTCCCAAATACCCCATCGGATCTTTCTGAAAACGGTCCCGGACGCTGGCCGGCGCCACTGCACCCCACGCCTCCCCACCATGACTCCGCAGCAAAAAAACACCCTGATCGCCACCCTCGCCCCGCTCCTGCTCACCACCTTCGCCTCCGCCACCATCACCCTCGAGCAAACCCGACCGGGCAACATCTTCCTCACCACCGAGACCGTCTCCATCCCCGCCCACTGCGACGGCCATGAACTGGAGTGGATCGTCACCGATCACGACGGTCGGCTGATCAAGCGCGGCACCGAAACCGCCGAGGAAGGCCGCGCCCTCATCCGACCCGCGCTCGGACGTCGAGGCTACTTCGACCTGCTCCTGGCCGAGAAAGTGAACGGCGCCGTGCTTTCCGAAAAAAGACCAGCTTCGCCGTGCTCACTCCCCTGCCGCTCACCGGGCGTGAGGTCTCCCCCTTCGGTGTCCAGACCCACAGCGCCCAAGGGGGTGATCACCGCGCCTACGCGCTCTTCGCCCGCGCCGGCATCTCGCACTTCCGTGATGAGCAGTACTGGGAACACATCGAGACCCAGGCCCGCCAGTACCTCTACCCCGAGACCTTCACCGACTTCATGGCCCAAGGCGCCGCCGCCCGCATGCAGCCGCTCCTCACCCTCGATTGGAGCCACCCCCTCTACGACTACGGCGCCGGCATGTTCACCGCCCCGTACACCGACGCCGGCCGGGCCGGCTACGCCGACTACGGCGCCGCGATCGTGCAGCGCTACCCACAACTGAATGCGGTCGAGATCTGGAACGAGTACAATGCCGGCACCTTCATCGCCGGGCCCGCCACCGCGGACAAACCCGCCCACTACACCCGCATGCTCGAGCAAGCCGCGCTCCGCATCCGCGCCGTGCGCGACGACGTGCGGATCGTCGCCGGGGGCACCGTCCCCGTGACCCACGGGTTTTTGCGCGATATCTTCGCCCAAGGCGCCATGCCCCACCTCGACGTCGTCTCCGTCCATCCCTACCGCCAAACGCCCGAGGGCATCGACGCGGAAATCGCCGAACTACGCGCCCTGATCCGGCGCCACAACCACGGCGTCGAAAAGCCCATCTGGGCCACCGAGTTTAGCCATGATGTCCAGGGCCCCGCCGATCAACGCGAGGCCGCCACCTACCTGGCCCAGCTGGCCACCCTCCTGCTCAGCCAAGGCGTCGAGCGGATCTACTACTACCTCGGCCTCGACGATCCCTCCTTCCCTCACCGCGGGCTGCTCTCCGCCCCGGGCGATCCCCGCGGCGCCTTCACTCCGCACCCAGCCTACGTCGCCTATGCCAACCTGATCCGCCAACTCCGGCCCCACCCCTTCCACTCCCGCTACCCCGGCACCGCATCTTCGACCTACGCCTTCCGCTTCCAGAACCGCCAGTCCCGCCTCTCCGTGCTCTGGTCGCGCGAGCCCGTGACCGTGGCCCTTCGCAGCTCCTCGCCCCTCATCGTGACCGACCTCATGGGCCATTACCGGAAGGCCTACCCCGTCCGCGGCCGGGTCCTCGTCCGCCTCGGCCGCGATCCCCTCTACGTGAAAGGGCCCGTCAGCGCCGTGATCGAAAGGGACAACCCCGTCCTCGCCGACTCACTCTCCGGCTACTCCGACTCCCAGGGCCTGAACGGCTGGTCCTACGGCTCGGCCCTGACCGGCTCCGGACCCTACCGGGCCGAAGCCTTTGCCCCCATGCGCTGGGACTACGCCGGAGACAACGCCGTCTGCTGGCTCGATAATGTCTGGCACTTCGTCGCCGTCGAGCAGATGCACCCGGGCGCCGCCCACGCTGTCCGCCGCTGGACGAGCCCGGTCCAGGCCCTCGCCGACCTCAAATGCCGGGTGGCCCGCGGGCCGGGCGGCGACGGAGTGGGCATCAACATCTACCTCGACGGCGTCCCGCTCTACTCGCGCCACCTCCGGCCCGATGAGAGCGCGGACTTCACCGTCCCCGCCGTCGCGTTGCAGATCGGCAGCAAGGTCGACTTCACCGTCGATCAGCACGCCGAGAGCAGCTTCGACTCCACCGCCTTCTCCGTCACCATCCTCCGCCGCTAGGCGAGCGGGCGGGGCGCGCGATCCCGTCCACGCCGCGCCCCCGCTAGCCGCCCGCCCTCACCACGCGTAGGTCGCGCCCGCCGACCACGTGCGCGGCGTGTGCGGCACCAGCGGCACATCCTGATACGCCGTGTCCCACAGATTCTCGGCCTGCACATTCAACACCAGGCCGTCCACCCGCGGCACCGAGTAGAAGAGGCCCAGCGCGGTATCCACATTATCCCTACCTTCTTGGCGCAGCGGATTGTCCGCCTGGCGGCGCAGCTCGTTGTCCATCCGCAGCTCAAAGCCCGCGCCGAGGCGGGCGATGCCGCCGAGGGTCAGCCGATGCTCGGCGTGGTTGAGCGCATAAAAACTGCCCCCGTTCGGCGCGGTGTAGTCGTCGTCCTTGTGCAGGTAGGTGTAGCCGAGCAACAGGTCGAAGCGCTCCCAGCCACGACGGGCAAAGACCTCCGCGCCCACGGTGTCGAGATCGACCGCCACCGCGTTGCGCGCCGAGGCGGGCGTGGTGAAGACGTAGTCGAGCAGGTCGCGGTCGCGTCGCAGGAAAAGCGCGGTGTGCGCGGTCCAGCCCGCGAGCGCCAGCTCGGCGCCGACTTCCAGGTTCCCGGTCGTGGCGCGCGGCAGATCGCGGTCTCCGCGAAAAAGCCCCCCGACCGAGGAGGCGTTGAGCGCCTGGTAAGTCGGCACCTGGCTGGTCTCGCTGTACCCCAGGTGGGCCCGCCGCAGCGCGCCTTTTTCCTGACGCAGGGCGAGCTCGGCGCGGGGGGAAAATTCCGATCCGTCCCGGTTGCTGTCGTCGACCCGCCCGCCGAGCGTCGTCACGAGGTCACGCTCCCCGGCCAGGGCGAAGACCTGCTCGCCGGCCAGCCCCACATAGGTCTGCGTGCGGCTGCGGAATCGCCCATTCGTCGGCCCCACCACCAGGGAGGTCGACTCGATCTTGTCGTCCGCCACGCCGGCCGCGAAACGCAGCGCGGTCGACGCCGTCGCCGAGACCCGGCCGTCGAGCGCCGCGCCACGCACGATCGTGCGGTGCTCGAAGGGGTTGAAGAGACCGGGCAGGAAGCGGTTAAACTCGTAGTCGTCGCGATTGTCGCGGTAGTAGGCGCCCGCTTGCACGAAGTCGCCATCGGCGCCCAGCTCGCTGCGGTGATTGGCCGCAAAGAGGCGGGTCTGCAGATTTTCGGTCTCGGGATTACCCCCGCGGGCGTAGAGATTCGGCCAACCAAAAAACTTGGACTGATAGGCGGCGAGAAAGTCGGTCTGTCCGGTCTCGGTCAGCAGCTGCACCCGACCATTGTAGCGGGCAAAGTCGTGATCGCCGTTGTTTACCGCGCCGTCCGATTGCGAAGCAGCCACCGCGAGATCCGCGCCCACGGTTAACCCCGCAGTCTTTCCGGGTGCGACCACGCCGGCGTAAACCTCCCCACGGGACAGGTCATTATCCCCACCGGCCACGCTCACCGCTCCGCCCGTCCGCACCGGCCGCCAGCCGTAAGCGAGCCCGCCCGCGGTCGCATTAAAGCCGGTCGCCGCCTGCGCCCCACCCGTCCGCACCTCGGGCACGCCCAGCAAGTAGGGTGAGACCGGCAGCTCGGCCGAGTAGTGACCAGTCTGCGGGTCGTAGATCGGCAGCGCCCCGATCGAGAATCCCGTGTTCTCAAATGTACCGCCGCGGATCGTCACGTCGGCCTGGCCTTCCGCAAAGTTGCGCGCCTGCACGTCCACCTGCGGCTCAAACCGCAGCGCCGATACCGGCGCCGCAAAAGTCGCCCCCGGCTCCTGCAGGGCCACACGGGACGAAAAAACCGTGAGCGGCTCCAGCACCACCGCCTCCTCCCCACTCGACGCCACCGCGCTGGCGCCCGCTTGCGGGCTAGCCTCGACGATAACGGGCTCGGCCCCAAGCACCGGGCCAAGCGTTAGGGGGACACAGAGCCTGAGCAGGGTCTTCGACATAAGACCGACACCGCACCAAGCTCGTTAACCAAAATCAATACTTACCTTAACATAGGCCAAAGCTCCTGCGTCCCCTGCTCCTATCCCTGCCGTTCGCCAACAAAAACGCCTCCCCTCAAACGAGGAGAGGCGCGTGGAAAACGATCCGGGGCCAACTCGCGGCTCAGCCCTCGTCGCCGTCCTCACCGATCGCCTCTACCGGACAACCCTCGAGGGCCTCGCGGCAAAGTGAAATCTCCTCCTCGGTGGTGGGCTGCTTGTGGACAAAGGAGTAGCCGCCTTCGTCATGGCGCGTGAAGAAATTCGGGGCGGTCTCGCGGCAGAGATCGCAGTCGATGCACTGCTGGTCGACGTAGAATTTGCCTGCGGTGTTCTGCTCCCACTTGTCGGATTTATTGGCCATAGATCGTGCGCAGCAAAGACCGGGCCGACCCCCTGTCAAGATGTCAGGCGGGCAGGCGCGGTTTTCGCCCCCGCTTAGCGAGGCGCGGGCGAGGCGGGCGACCCGTCCTTTGTCGCTCAAGCGACCCGGCGCCGCACCGATTGACTCACCAGACGCGGTTCACCCGCGGTCGAATCCCGTCGCTCTCCTTGAAGTTGACCGCCCCACGCCTAGCCTGACCTGACCATGTTTGCTGACCGCCATTATCTGAGAAGCTCAGGAGAGCAGCCCGGCCCGCGCTTCCTCCCCTGGTTTCTCGGCACCTTGGCGGCGGTGTTTGTCCTGCAGGAGGTTTTGAAGGTTTTCTTCAACTCCTGGCATCTGGTCGCCTATGGCATGTTGACCGTCGACGGCCTCGTCGGCGGTGCGATCTGGACCTTGCTCACCTACGCCCTGCTCCACGGCGGCGTCGGGCATCTGCTGCTCAACGGATTGGGCCTGTTTTTTCTCGGCCGGCAGCTCGAGGACCTCATCGGCCAGCGCCGGCTCGCCTGGCTCAGCCTCTGGGGCGCCCTGGGCGGGGCATTAGCCTGGCTCGCCGTGTCTCCCCAGCGTGACGGCGGCGTCGTCGGCGCCTCCGCCATTCTCATGGCCTACCTCGCGGTTTTCGCCTGCCTGCAACCGCGGCGCCCCATGACCCTCCTGCTCTTCTTCATAATTCCCGTCACCGTGCAGCCGATCTGGCTGGTCGCGATTTTGGGAGGCATCGACCTCATCGGGCTCCTGACCCTCGAGTTGCCTCGCAGCGGTTCGCTCCACGGCCTCGCCCACTCGGCACACCTCGGCGGCCTCGCCGCCGGCTGGCTTTTTCATCGCTTGGTCCTCTCCCGAGGCCTTCCGCTCCGCCATCGCTCCCTCTTCCCGTCTCCCCTCAAGCGCGCCGAGCCCCCGCCCACTACCCTCACCCTTTCAACCTTCACCCCACCCAAACTTCCGCTCGCCCCGAGCTCACGCGAAGCGCTCCGTATCGAGGTCGACCGTATCCTCGATAAAATCAGTGAAGAGGGTTTTAACTCCATCACGCCGGAGGAACGCCGTGTGCTGGACGAAGCTCGCCAGCACCTGAGCGCCCGTTGAACCTCGCCCCGCCCCCACGTCCTCGCCCGGGATCCCGATCCTGCCTGGCTCGAAATACCCCCGCTCCGCCGCAACCTTTTCCCCCCGGCCCTTTCTCAAATCCTTTCATGCGATTTTTCCGATTTCTGCCCCTCTTCGTCATCGGCCCCATCCTGGCCTTGGCCGAGGCTCCGCCCACGTCCCTCGCCTCGCCCGGCGTCCCCGAGGCCACCAGCGCCGCCCCTCGCCAGCTCGAGCCCACGCCCTCACTCCGCCTCGAGCTCCAAGCGCTCATCCGCCTGCTCGAAGAGGTCCATTTCAATCGCGACCGCGTCCGCCCCTCCAGCTACGCCGAGTTGATCCCCCAC